>CAMLKQ010000007.1 GCA_946480585.1 uncultured Kangiella sp. | reverse complement strand
CCGGCGTTTCAGCGCGCCCAGTTTGCGTTCACAGCCCATATCCGCGATCCGGCGGCGATGACCCGGCCGGCCGATGTCGATGACCGGCGCATGGCGGTGTACCGCGAGCTGTTTTTCAACAACGTCGAAGGCTTCGTCCGCAATTGCTTCCCGGTGCTGCGCAGTCTGGTTGATGACGCCGAATGGCGCGCGCTGGTGCGTGACTTCTACGCCCGCCATGTCTCGCACAGCCCTTTGTTCAGCGAGATCCCGGCCGAGTTTCTCGACTACCTCGCGCAGGAGAAACCGGCCGAGCTGGCGCCGCGATTTCCGTTTCTGCTGGAACTTGCGCACTACGAATGGCTCGAACTGGTCGCCCAGATCGCGACCGAAACCTTGCCGGAACCTGTGACGGTCACAATGGGGCCCGAAACCCGGGTGGCGCTGTCGCCGCTGGCTTTTGTGCAGGCGTATCAGTATCCGGTGCAGCACATCGGCCCGGATTTCCGACCCGAGCAGCCCGAGCCGACGTATCTGGTGGTGTACCGAAACCGGGACGATGCCGTGCAATTTCTGGCGCTCAATGCGCTCAGCTTCCAGTTGCTGAGTCGATTGGAGTTAGCGCCTGACACGGCGGGAAGCTTGCTGACTGGCCTAGCGGCGCAGCTCCAGCTGCCGGTCGAGCAGGTCATGGCCGGCGGGCTGACTGCGTTACAAGATTTTGCCTGCCGGGACATTGTGCTGCCGCTGACGTAGAATCGCGGCCGTTTGCCGGGCCTGGTGGCCCGCTTTGTGGAAAGAACAATGACCAACCTTGTCTTGCGCATAATGGCGCTGGCATCACTGCTTTTGCTGTCGGCGTGTGCCAGTACCGACACCAACAATCCTGCCGACCCGTTCGAAGGCTTCAACCGTTCGATGTACAGCGTCAACAAGGCGATCGACAAAGCCGTGCTGCGGCCGGCGGCCAAAGCCTACGATACCGTCGTGCCAACCGTGGTGGACGAGCGCATCGACAACGCGCTGGCCAACGTCGGTGAGCTCAGCAACATGGGCAACTCGCTGCTGCAGCTCAAGTTCAAGAAATTTGCCATCAGCACCGGCCGTCTGCTGATCAACAGCACGTTCGGGTTGGCCGGCTTGTTTGACCCGGCAACGCCACTCGGTCTCGCCCGGCAGGATGAGGATTTTGGTCAGACGCTGGCGTATTGGGGCATTGGTGATGGCCCATATCTGATGCTGCCAGGACTTGGCCCCAGCACCCTGCGCGATTTGGTCGGCCGCCCGGCTGATGCCCAAGTCGGCATCAGTGAAAACGTCGATCACGTGCCGACCCGCAATACCGTACTCGGACTGGACGTGCTGAATACCCGTCAAGATTTGTTCCCGCTTGAAGGCCACCTGGAAGAAGCGCTCGATGAGTATGCCTTTGTCCGGGATGCGTACCTGCAGCGGCGCCAGTTCCTGATCCATGACGGCGCACCACCGCAGCCGGCGCTGGAAGAGGATTGCGATCCGGCATACGACGACTGCTGAGCACGCCGCAGCGCAGGTGGCTAGCAGTGTTGAGTCGGTCAGCGGTTTTTTTTGGGGGAGAGAACTCTGTCACCGCCGCAGCGCAGCAGTTTTTCGGAAGGGCAGGGCGCCTTGGCGCAATAGCCGCGCCAGCAGCGATGCCAGTAAACAAAAACGCGCCAGTTGGCGCGTTTTTGCTTTAACTCACGTCGCTCAGCTCTCCGGCGACTTCAAAGCGTCCGTTTTTCTGCTTGTGTACCCGGATCACTTTGAATGAGGCATGCAATGGAGGCATCCGCGACTGATTGGATGAAACCGTCACCCTCAGATTGGCGCCTACCGCCGGCTCGACGTTGGCTTCGAACATCAGGCCACGACCGCTCAGATTGCGAGCTTCACCTTGATATTCCATTCCGCTGTCTTCGTCGATGATTTCGACCCGGGCATCGACAAACATCCGGATGAAGTCGCGGCGTTCAGCGTAATCACGTGCTTGGGCAAGTAGCATAAGAACTCTCCCGAGACGGCACCCGATTGGGTGCCGAGCCCGATACTAGGAAAACTGGAGCGTCACCGTCAATCAGTATTGTCCAAAGCCTTTTCCCGCTACCGGCACAGCAGTTGGCACGGCGGTCTGAACGCGGTGGAAAAGCTTTCCTTTCTGTGGAATTTGTTGCAATCTCGCTGATCCCGGCGCGCGAAAATTTGTTGCTGTGCTATAACAACAACAGCGCTTTCCCGCGCTGCTGCTATGCAACACATCATGCCTTCTGCCGTGACCCTGACTTCCCACTCCGCACCGGCGCGTGTTGTCGTGATCGACGATGACCGACTGGTGCGCGACAGCATGTGCGTTTACCTCGAGGACATCGGCTTTGAGGTGGTCGCCGCAGCCAGCGCAAAAGAGGGTCTGAACTGTTGTCGCGACCAGCAACCGGATGTCGTGCTGTGCGATTTGCGCATGCCGGACATGGATGGTTTGCAGGTGCTGGAAATTCTCACCCGCGAGCAACCGCAGATGCCGGTCATTGTCATCTCCGGGGCTGGCGTCATTACCGATGTGGTCGAAGCGCTGCGCCTGGGCGCCACCGATTATCTGGTCAAACCCATTTCCGATATGGCGGTGCTGGAGCATGCTGTCCGCTCCGCCTTGCACAAGGCGACGCTGGAGCAGGAGAACCAGCAGTATCGCGATGAGCTGGAAACGGCCAACGCCGAGCTGGAAGCCAACCTGGAATTGCTGCGTCAGGATCAGGAAGCCGGTCGCCAGGCCCAGTTGCAGCTGTTGCCGGAACCGCAGGCGCAATTTGGTCGTTGGCAATTCAGTCACGCCGTCATTCCGTCGCTCTATCTCAGCGGCGACTTCCTCGATTACTTTGAAATCGACGAGCAGCTGATCGGGTTCTACATTGCCGATGTCTCCGGCCATGGCGCTGCCTCGGCCTTTGTCACGATGATGTTGAAGAGCCTCATCAACCATCCGCTGCGTCGCTTTCGCAGCCATGGCGACCGGACGATCTGTCAGCCGGACAAGCTGCTGGCCTATCTCAACAGCGAGCTGTTGCAGGCCAATCTCGGCAAGTACCTGACGCTGTTCTACGGCGTGCTCAATCGTGAAAACGGTGAACTGCTTTACAGCAATGGTGGTCACTATCCGCGACCCTTGCTGTATCAGGACGGTGGTCACCAATATCTCGGCGATGGCAGCTTCCCGGTCGGCTTGTTTGACTGGGCCAGTTTCGAGAGCGGCACCGTGACCATGCAACCGGATGCCTGCCTGCTGTTGAGTTCAGATGGCGTATTGGAAGCCATGGCGAGGCCCGGATTGGCAAAGGATGAAACTTTGTTATTATCCTTGCCAGCTGTCAGCCGGGCGACCATTCCCGGTTTGGTCGGCGAGGTCCGTCGCGCCCTGGCCGGGCCGCCTCCTGATGATATTGCGTTGTTTTTGTTGAAAGGGCTGCCGGCAGCAGGTGTTGGCCGGCGTGGTCCGGACAGCACGACGTCGTCCCCCGATAACACCCAATAAAACTACAAGAATTGCCAAGCGCAGAATAACGACGAGGGTCATCTGCACATGATGGTGGGTCAAGCTTCCTACGCCATTCAGGACGGCATCTACATACTGAAATTTCGTGGCGATATCCGCTTTCACTTGTGTGCAAGCGTGGATCGTTTCATCCAGCGAATTTTTCAGGAAACGGTCAAGCCGAAAGTGATCATCGATCTGCTCGAGGCAACCGCCGTTGACAGCACGGCGCTCGGAGTGATCGCCCAGATCGCCATCCACACCCGTCGTGCCTACGATCACCGTCCGACCATACTGGTGCGCAATCCGGACTTGCTGGCGGTGCTGAATGCGGTCAGCTTCAACAAGGTGTTCCATATCCTGCCGGATGCCGAGCACGAGCCGGAAAGCTACCGCGAGCTGGAGTCGGAACCGGCCGATGAAATCCAGTTCACTCGGCAGGCTTTGCTGGCCCATCGGCACCTGATGGCCTTGTCACACGAAAACCGGATGCTGTTTCAGGACGTTACCCGCGCACTCGAAAGCGTTGCGCATCTGCATTGATGCCAGTTTGTCATTTCCCGATGTTTGTTTCTCTGAACCGGTGGCCTCGTTGAGGCCATCGGCCGTTTTGGCGGGTGAGGGGAAATTCGAGGCATCGCAGCGGTAGTTGTCACGCTCAGTGAGTGACCGATGACGCGACTGTCGTTTGCGGTCGAAACCGCGCGCCATTGACGGCGCGCGTCACTGGTTCACCACTTTTTCTTCGGCACGAAGTCGGCTTCCATTTCCTTTTTCGCCGCTTTCTCGAGTTCGCTTTCCTTGTGCTCGACAGGACCGGCTGCATTGTCAATCGGCGCTTCGCCGCGCAGCTCGGCCTGCAATTGATCCAGCGTGGCGAGTTGTTCCTGCACATAACTGTCGCTGATGTTTTCCTGCACCAGCCGATCCGAGGCGTACTTGTAATACTGTTTGGCGAGATTGACTTGCTTGTTCATGACAGCAAGCTGCCCCAGCTTGATATGGCCTTCGACGTCACAGCGCAATCGTAAGCGGGCCAGTGATTTGAACGCCAAAACGATCTGCTGAGGATTGAGCCGTTTCTCCTGACGCAGCCGGGCGACAAATTCGGTCAGGCGGTGCAGCCGGGTGCGCAGCGCGGTCAGTTCGGCCGATTCTGTCGGTAGATGCAAATGAGCGGCGGCATCCGGGCTTTGGCTTTGGGCCAGCTGACGCTGCCCGGTCAGCCACTGCTCGAACTCCGCCATGCCCTCGGCGTTACTGTCGATACTTTGCATCGCTTGCAAATGCAGCTGAATGTAATCGAGCAGCACGGTGCGAACATGGCTGTCGAGCGGGAGCAGCGCGCCCAGTTCCAGCAGTTCCTGACCGTCGCGAATGCTGGCGCGATGCTGGGCGACCCTGTGCCGACGTTCGGCCGCTTGCTGTTCGCGGCGCTGAATGTAACCGTTGATGCTGATCCCGACGATGAGCGCAACGATGATGACGACACCAATCACAACGATATTCATATTGGTTTCCTGTGGCTCAAACGGTATCGGCCGTTATCCGCCGGAGGTCTGGTCGTGTGCAAACCGGCCTCCGGATTAGGGTAGGTACAGGCGAAACTCGCCGCCAGGCAAACATTGGCCATTGCGCAGCTCAACATGGCCGTGCTGCTCGCCGTGGCGGTGCAAACGGGCGATTTCCCCGGCAAAAAACAGGCCCAGCCCGGTACTGCCGGTGCTGCGGTTGATGCCGAGCAGGTACTTGTCGGACTGCTCCAGCATTGCCCGCGGGTAGCCCGGGCCGTCGTCCGCGACAACGAACACCAGCTGATTGTCTTCCACGCTGGCTCGAAGCAGCAGCTTGGAATGGGTGTAACGAATCGAGTTGGTGACAATGTTATCAATGACGCTGGCAATCAGGTCGTAGTCAAAATACCACGCCAACTCGTCATCGACATCCAGCGCCAGCTCGATTTGCTTCAGGGTCAGCAGGTTCTGGTTGCGCAGACCCTGTTCGTGCAGAAAGTCGGCCACCATGTGATAGCCGATGTTCAGCGGCAGTTGCTGGTTGTCCAGCTTGTACAGCGCCAGCAACTGGACCAATGAGTTGTTGACCCGGGCCGCTTCGTATTGCAGCACCGCCAGCTCATGAAAGCCCGGCCGCTGCTCCGGCGGCACCCGTTCGACCACGGCTTCCAGCGACTGCAACAGCATGCCGAGCGAGTTCTTGATGTCGTGTACGGAGGAGGCCAGTACCGTCGGAAACAGCGCAGCGGGGTCGCTCATCAGTGGGCCTGCTTCAGTTGCTGGGTCAGTTGCAACAAGCCTTGGAAGCGTTTGTAGCGCTTGTCGTCCGGCGGCATGCTGCGCACCTGATCAAGGTAGCCTTGGCACTCGGTCAGCAGCCGCGCATCCGGTTGCAACCGATATTTCTCCACCAGGGTTTGGGCGGTGTTGAGTACGATACTGATATTGCGTGGCGCCAGTTTCACTGCCTCGCGAAAATGCAGCAGGGCATCGTCATATTTCTTCTGTTCAAATTCGGTGATGCCAAGGCCATTCAGGTTGAGGGCCTGATCGGTTTGCTTCATGACATTGCTGTCGGTTTCCAGCTCGGCAAATTTGGCACGGATTTGATCATTGTCGCTGTACAGCTCGGCGCAGTTTTGCAGGACATCGCGGGCGACTTCGGTTTTGCCGAGGTTCTGAAATTTTTCAGCGACTTCCAACGCAATGCTCGGCGCCAAACTGCTGTCGAGTTCCTTCAGCAGTTTGCTGGCGCCCACTGCAGCATTTTCGGCATCCTTGCTGCGATTCTGCTTCTTGGCGAGCGAGCCTTGGGTCAGCAAGGAGCGCATGCTGAGTTGCTTGTCGCCTTTGTAGTCGGTGTCGAGCTCGTGCAGCGTTTTCATCACTTCATCGCTGGAGCGTTTGTCTTCGACCGGATTGCTGCCGATGCCTTTGACCAGACAATCGGCGAGTTTGAGATAGTTGTCC
Organism: uncultured Kangiella sp.; assembly: GCA_946480585.1. Next base: position 13,441 of record CAMLKQ010000007.1, on the reverse strand, counting down.
GGGTTCTTGTGAATCGAATGCCGGCCGAGATTGACCGCTTGCCGGAAGGCCCGGGTGGCGGTTTCCAGATCACCGTTTTCGCTGGCGACTTTGCCCAGCTCGGTTTGCCGCAGCACCGCCTTGGGTGAGCGGCGCACGGCTTCGAGCAGCACTTGTTGTGCCTTGATGGGCTCGCCGAGACCGACCCAGGTTTTCGCCAGTCCATCGTAAGCGGGGGTTAGTGTCGGCAACTGTTTGATGACATCCTCAAACTGTTTGCGGGCGGCTTCCGCTTCGCCTTTGCCCAAAGTGACGCGGGCGAGGCCGAGCATTGCCCACGGAACCGGCCGGTCTGCACTTAGGTTGGCATAGATTTTCGCGGCCTCGTCGAAATGCTCTTCCTGTTCCAGCAGTTCGGCTTTGGTGCGCAGGCAGGCGAGGGCGTAGCGACTCTTGCTCTGGATCTCACGATCGCAGAGTTCGATCGCGCGCGCGGTGTCATTTTTTTCCAGCGCCTGATCGATGTCGGCAAGCGCCAGCCGTTTTTCCATCAGCTTGTCGAGTCGCGCCTGAAGCGCCACCTTGTTGAAGGGTTTGGTGATGTAAGCGTCCGGCTGGTATTCCAGCGCGCCCATGACCATGGCCGTGCTGTTTTCGGCCGTGGTCATCACAAAGATGGCGCCGCGCCGTAGCAGCTTGCGTTCGATCAGCTCTTCCAGCACCTGCTGGCCATCCTTGCCTTCACCAAGGTTGTAGTCCGACAGGATGATGTCGTAGCGCCGGTTGGCGCAGAGCGAAATGGCTTCTTCGCCGGTGGCGGCCAGATCAATGTCTTCGGCGCCCAGCTGCTGGACCATGGTCCGTAATGACCGACGGAACTCGGGAAAATCGTCAAGGATGAGAAAGCTTTTGTCGGCGTAGCTGATCATCGTGGGGTGTTCGTCCGTAGCCCGGCGGGTTCCGGGGTCCCCCCAAGTATAGGCAGCCTCGCCAAAGCTGCAGCGTACGTCCCAGATGGTCCGGCTTGACGCTGGCCCAGCCGCGGGCGTAGAACAACCCGGTTGTCCCGGCGTGCCTCGGTCCGCCCGGGGTTGTCCAAGCAGAGACCAAGAAGAATAAGGTCGGGCTGTCCTGTATGCCGTTGCGTATCCCCACCGTGCTGGTTCTGGATGATGAACGCTTTATCCGGATCAACCTTGCTGCTTTTTTGACCGATGAGGGTTACCACACCCTGGAGGCGGAGTCGGGCGAGGCCGCGCTGGCGCTGCTGACCAAGCACCAGATCGACCTTGTGCTGGTTGATCTGCGCCTGCCCGGTTTGGATGGCGCCCAGTTCATGTTGACCGCACACCAGATGCGGCCGGGTTTGCGCTTCCTTATTCATACCGGTTCGATGGAGTTTCGGTTGACGGCGGAGCTGGCGGCCATCGGGCTAGGCAAGGATGACGTCTTCTGCAAGCCGCTTCCTGACATGGCGGTGCTGAGCCGGGCGATCAGTCACCGGTTGCGGGTCAGTCAGCGTCTGCTCTAGCGCGGCGCGGGCCATTTCCGGCGGTTTTGGGGCTCCTGACAGACTGCTGTCAGCAGCGCCGGTCGTGCGCTACCTCCTGCCAAACCTTTATGGAATAATGCCGCGTCGCTTTCGTGTAGGGACCGCATTGGTCAGCCCAATCCGCGCCCGCGTACGACATTCCCCGCGAACATTCCGTTTGGAGAAAGTGATGGACGAGAACCGCAAAAAAGCGCTGGGCGCCGCCCTCGCGCAAATCGAACGCCAATTCGGCAAAGGCACGGTCATGCGCTTGGGTGATCACCAAGCCTCGCGTGACATTCAAACCATTTCCTCCGGCTCGCTGAGCCTCGACATCGCGCTGGGTATCGGCGGTCTGCCGCGCGGCCGGGTGGTCGAAATCTACGGACCGGAATCGTCCGGTAAAACCACGCTGGCGCTGCAAGCCATCGCCAACTGCCAGAAGAACGGCGGCACTGCCGCGTTCGTTGACGCCGAGCACGCGCTGGACCCGGTCTATGCCGCCAAGCTGGGTGTGAATCTCGACGAGCTGCTGGTGTCGCAGCCGGATACCGGCGAACAGGCGCTGGAAATCGTCGACATGCTGGTGCGCTCGAATGCGGTCGATATCGTCATCGTCGACTCGGTCGCCGCGCTGGTGCCGAAAGCTGAAATCGAAGGCGAGATGGGCGACAGCCACGTTGGTCTGCATGCCCGCCTGATGTCGCAGGCGCTGCGCAAACTGACCGGTAACATCAAGCGCTCGAACTGCTTGGTCATCTTCATCAACCAAATCCGGATGAAGATCGGCGTCATGTTCGGCAGCCCGGAAACCACCACCGGTGGTAATGCGCTCAAGTTTTACGCGTCGGTGCGTCTGGACATTCGCCGAATCGGTTCGGTCAAGCAGGGCGACGAAGTCATCGGTTCGGAAACCCGGGTCAAAGTGGTCAAGAACAAGGTCGCGCCGCCATTCAAGCAGGTCGAATTCGAAATTCTGTACGGCCACGGCGTGTCGCGTGAAGGCGAGATCATCGAGCTAGGCGTCAACCAAGGGCTGGTCGAGAAGTCGGGTGCCTGGTTCAGCTACAACGGTCAGCGCATTGGTCAGGGCAAGCAGAACGTCGTCCAGTTCCTGCGTGAGCGTCCAGAAATGGCCAAGGAAATTGAAGACAAAATCCGCGCTGCCAATATTGTTGCTGTCAACAATACGGTGGATTCCGAAGTCGAAGACGAGGTGGAAGCCTGAAGCAGCAAGCGTCTGCGCTGAGTGTCGCGATGCGCCTGTTGGCGCGTCGCGAACACGCCGAGCTGGAGCTGCGCCGCAAGCTCCGGCAGCGCGAGTTTCCGGATGAGGAAATCGATGCGGCGCTGGCGGACCTGAAACAGCGCGGCTGGCAAAGTGATGAGCGATTTGCCGACGTGCTGATTGGCAGCAAAGCACGCAGAGGGCAGGGCCCGGTCAAGATTGCCCAAGCCCTGCAACAAGCCGGCATCGACAAATCGGCGTTGCAGCAAACGGATGTGGATTGGGATGAACAGGCGCTGGCGGCGATTCGTCGTTACCTGCGCGGCAAGGATGTCAGTCAGCACGAGGTCCGCATGAAGGCCATGCGCCACCTGCTGCAAAAAGGTTTTACTTCCTCGAGCGCCCGTGTGGCGCTCGCGGCGTTTCTGAAAGAGCCGCGCGAATCGGATGATTTTGCGCCAGAGTGAACACGAATTAACCGAATGGAATGAGTGGCGTTTATGAGTAACTCCAGCAACAAAACCATGACCAGCAACGAGATCCGCGAAGCGTTCCTGAAATTCTTCGAAAGCAAAGGCCACACCCGGGTCGCCAGCTCGTCGCTGATCCCGGGCAACGATCCTACCCTGCTGTTCACCAACGCCGGCATGAATCAGTTCAAGGACTGCTTCCTCGGGCTCGACAAGCGCGCCTACACCCGCGCGGTGTCGTCGCAGAAATGCGTGCGCGCCGGTGGCAAGCACAACGATCTGGAAAACGTTGGTTACACCGCCCGTCACCACACCTTCTTTGAAATGCTCGGCAACTTCAGCTTTGGCGATTATTTCAAGAAGGACGCCATTCACTACGCCTGGGAATTCCTGACCTCGCCGCAATGGCTCGGCCTGCCGAAAGAAAAACTCTGGGTCACGGTCTACGCCACCGACGACGAAGCGTTTGATATCTGGCAGAAAGAGGTTGGTGTGCCGGCCGAGCGCATTGTCCGCATCGGTGACAACAAAGGCGCCAAGTACGCGTCTGACAATTTCTGGGCGATGGGCGATACCGGCCCCTGCGGTCCCTGCACCGAGATTTTCTACGATCACGGCGCCGATATCTGGGGCGGCCCTCCGGGCTCGCCGGAAGAAGATGGCGACCGTTACATCGAGATCTGGAACAACGTGTTCATGCAGTTCAACCGCACGGCCGATGGCGTATTGCATCCGTTGCCGGCCCCGTCGGTGGATACCGGCATGGGCCTTGAGCGGATCTCGGCGGTGATGCAACACGTGCACACCAACTACGACATCGATCTGTTCCAGCACATCATCAAGGCGGCAATGGCCGTCACCGGCTGCGCCGATGCCAACAACAAGTCGCTGCGGGTGATCGCCGATCACATCCGCTCCTGCTCGTTCCTGATCGCTGATGGCGTGACGCCGTCGAACGAAGGCCGCGGTTACGTGCTGCGCCGGATCATCCGCCGCGCCATTCGGCACGGTTACATGCTTGGCTGCAAGGACGCGTTCTTCCATAAACTGGTGCCGGCGCTGGTTGAGCAGATGGGCTCGGCTTATCCGGAACTGAAAGAACGCCAAGCGGTGATCGAGCGTGCGCTGAAACTGGAAGAAGAGCAGTTCGCGCGCACGCTGGAGCAAGGTATGAAGCTGCTTGATCTGGCGATTGCCAGCCTGAAAGGCGAGACGATTCCCGGCGATGTCGTGTTCAAGCTGTACGACACCTATGGCTTCCCGGTCGATCTGACCAATGACATCGCCCGTGAGCGCAATCTGAGTCTCGACATGCCTGGCTATGAAGCCTGCATGGAAGAGCAGCGCAACCGCGCGCGCGCCGCCAGCAACTTTGATGTGGACTACAACAAGGCATTGAAAGTCGACGCTGCCACTGATTTCTGCGGTTACGACAAGCTCGAAGACAGCGGCAAAGTCGTCGCGCTGCTGAAAGACGGCGCCGAAGTGGATGCTTTGAATGCCGGTGACGAAGGCATTGTCGTACTCGATCACACGCCGTTCTACGCCGAGTCCGGCGGTCAGGTCGGTGATCAGGGCGTGCTGCATGGCAGCAGCGCGCAGTTTGATGTGGTCGATACCATCAAGATCGGTAGCGCTCATGGTCACAAAGGCAAGGCCAGCGGTCGGATCGCCAAAGGCGACAGCCTGAAGGCGGAAGTGAATCAGGATCGCCGCGCCCGCACCATGCTGAACCACTCGGCAACTCACTTGATGCATGCGGCGCTGCGTCAGGTGCTCGGCACGCATGTGACCCAGAAAGGTTCGCTGGTGGAGCCGGAGCGTTTGCGGTTCGACTTCTCGCACAACGAGCCGGTGTCGGCCCAGCAGATTGCCGAAATCGAAGCATTGGTGAATGAACAGATCCGTGCCAACAATGCGGTGCAAACTGATGTCATGGCGCCGGAAGCAGCGATGAAAGCCGGCGCGATGGCGCTGTTCGGCGAGAAATACGGCGACAGCGTGCGCGTGCTCAGCATGGGCGAGTTCTCGAAAGAACTCTGCGGCGGTACCCACGTCAAGCGCACCGGCGATATCGGCACGTTCAAGATCATTAGCGAGTCGGGTATTGCGGCCGGTGTACGCCGGATCGAAGCGGTGACCGGCGATGAAGCGCTGGCGGTGTTCCAACGTTACGAAATGACGCTGAACAGCGTGCTGAAGCATTTCAAAGTGACCGAAGACAAGCTGCATGCCCGTTTGAGCGCGCTCGATCAGGAGCGCAAGGCGCTGGAGAAGCAGATCGATCAACTGAAAGCGCAGGCCGCCTCCGGCAAGGCCGATCAGTTGGTCAGTAGCGCCAAACAGATTGGCGAGGCCAAGGTGTTGATTGCCGAACTGGATGGTGTCGATGCCAAAACCTTGCGCGAAACCGTTGAAAAGCTGCGCGACAAGCTCGGCAACAGTGCCGTGCTGATCGCCACCAAGGATGGCGACAAGGTGTCGTTCGTCGCGGCGGTGGCAAAACCAGTCAGCGGCAAGCTGCCAGCGGGCGAGTTGGTGGGTTTTGTTGCCGGCAAGCTCGGCGGTCGCGGTGGTGGCAAGCCGGAACTGGCCCAAGGTGGCGCCCCCGATGTCGCGGGTCTGGCAGCTGCGTTGTCAGCGGCACAGGATTTTGTGGCCGGCAAACTGGCCTGAACGCCCACCAGAACGGACGCTGACAGAAAAACATGGCGTTAATCGTCCAGAAATTCGGCGGCACGTCGGTAGGCGATCTCGATCGCATCCGGCATGTCGCCGACAAGATCATCGCGACCAAGGCGCAGGGGCATCGCGTTGTCGTGGTCGCGTCAGCGATGGCCGGCGAAACCAACCGCTTGTTGGCACTCGGCAATGCCTTGGCAGATAGCCCGTCCGCCCGTGAGATGGACGCGTTGGCCGCGACTGGTGAACAGGTGTCGAATGCGCTGCTCGCCATCGCGCTGAATGCCAAAGGCTGTCCGGCCTTGTCGCTGCAGGGCTGGCAGCTGCCGGTGCATACCGATGACGTGTTCATGAAAGCGCGCATCGAGCACATCGAAACCGAACGGATTTTCCGCGAGCTCGATGCCGGCAAGGTGGTGCTGGTGACCGGTTTCCAGGGCATCACCCCGAACGGTGACATCACCACGCTGGGTCGTGGTGGTGGCGACACCTCGGCGGTGGCCTTGGCGGCGGCGCTCAATGCCGATGAGTGCCAGATCTTCACTGACGTCGATGGTGTCTACACCACGGATCCGCGCATGGTGCCGGAAGCGCACCGGCTCGACAGCATCACCTTCAAGGAGATGCTGGAGCTCGCCAGTCAGGGCTCGAAGGTGCTGCAGACCCGCTCGGTAGAGTTCGCCGGCAAATACAAAGTGCCGCTGCGGGTGTTGTCGACCTTTAAAGAAGGCCCGGGCACCCTCATTACCTTTGAGCAGGGGCAGGGCAGTGCCAGCATGGAAGCGCCGTTGGTGTCGGGCATCGCGTTCAGTCGTCAGGAAGCCCAGCTGACTATTACGGATGTGCCGGATGAGCCGGGCACCGCAGCGCGCCTGTTTGGTGCGCTGGCGGGCGCCCATATCGAATCGGACATGATCACCCAGACCCCGCGGGCCGGCCGCCGTACCGATTTCAGTTTTACCGTCGCCCGTGGTGAGGCGGCGGCGGCGCGCGAACTGTTGTTGCAGCAGTGCGAATTCCTGCGTGCCGAGGCGATTGCGCTGTCCAGCCATGTCGCCAAGGTCTCGGTAGTCGGGGTCGCGATGCGGACGCATCCGGAGCTGGCAACCCGGCTGTTTGAAGCGCTGGCAGCGGAACGTATCAACCTGATGGCGATCACCAGTTCCGAGAGCAAGATTTCGGTGCTGATCGAGGAGCGTTATCTGGAGTTGGCGGTGCGGACCCTGCACACGGCGTTTGAGCTGGACCAGACCTCCGCCGCCGAATAAGCGATTCTTCACGCCTGTGCTTAACTACAGGGGCGGCGAGTCGTGGACGTGAATAAGACTTGCCTAACGTCTATTGGTAAAGTCTGTACGCAGGCCCCATAATACGCGACCTTTTTTCCGCCTGCGGGCCGGCGGCCAGAACAATAGCAAACCCGGTGCTGTGGCAATGGGTAGGCCCGAGCTAGTTTAAAGGAGACTGACAGTGCTGATTCTGACCCGCCGTGTTGGCGAGACCCTGATGATCGGTGACGAAGTGACCGTCACGGTGTTGGGTGTGAAAGGCAATCAGGTGCGCATCGGCGTTAATGCGCCGAAAGAAGTGTCGGTGCACCGCGAAGAAATCTATCTGCGTATTCAGCGCGAGAAAACCCACGGTTTTAGCGCGGATGACGATCAGGAACAGAGCTGATCGTTTTTGCAGCAGTTGCAAACTAATGTGCACTGTTGCTTGCAATTTCGCGGCGTTCCGGTAACATTCGCGGCCGCTGCGAAGGAGAGGTGCCCGAGAGGCCGAAGGGGCTCCCCTGCTAAGGGAGTATAGGGTCAAAAGCTCTATCGAGGGTTCGAATCCCTCCCTCTCCGCCAGTTTCTGAACGATGTCAGTTTTCTTTCGAAAGAGAGATAAAAAAATTGACAGAGAATCAGAAATCGGCATAATAGCGGCCCCAACGCGCCCGTAGCTCAGTTGGATAGAGTACCTGGCTACGAACCAGGCGGTCGGGCGTTCGAATCGCTCCGGGCGCGCCAAACAAGAAAAACCCGCTGTGACAGCAATGTCCCAGCGGGTTTTTTGTTTTTCCGCTGTTGCCGATTTTGCGGCTTCTCTCGCGTTTGGCGCGTCGTTTGCCGTGTCGTGATGGCGAGGTTTTGTCAGCCCTTTCAGCCTGCTGCGATCACCGCGCCGAAACAGCGTTTCCTGCCAAAGCCGACTATGCTTGTCAGATGCCCACGCAGGGAGGATCTGTCATGGCGCTGCCGTCACGGCTGCAAGAATGGCTGGCCAATGCCAATGCCCAATTCGATGTGGTACCCCATGCCATAGGGCATAGCTTGGTGGAAGTCGCGCACGAGATCGGCATCCCTGCGGAAGCGATCATTCGTGTCGTACCGTTGTCCGACAGCCAGGGCCGACTGGCGGCATTGGTGCCGGCCAATTACCTGCTCGATTTCGAGGCGCTGCAGGCGCTGACCTTGCGCGAGCTCGATGTCCTTGCCAGCGTGGAAGCGCAGCATCATTTTGCTGGCTGTGTCGGCCAGTGCCGACCGGCTTTGGTCAATGTGTTCAACTGGAAAGCCGTCTGCGATGAAGCGATTTTCAGTCACGACAGGATTTATTGCGAAAGCGGCAACGGTGAAAGTCTGCTCGGTTTTTCGAGAGCGGAATTCCGTCGCCTGCTCGGCGAAGTCAGTTGCGGCCAGATCGCATTGCCGCCGGATGCGCTGAAAGGCGCGGTCTCCGAAATGGCGCAGGAAGAAGTGGTGACCCATTTCATGCCGATGCGACTGAAACAGCGGGTGCAGGAAACCTTTGATCTGCCGGCGATGCCGGAGATGGCAACCGACATCATGAAGCTGCGGGTGGACCCGCACGCGAGCGCCCGCGATCTGGCCAATGTCGTCAACCGCGATCCGAGTCTCGCGGCCCAGATCATGAGCTGGGCGAATTCGCCGTATTACGGATTCAGTGGCCGCATTCCGTCGCTGGAGATGGCGATCATGCGGGTGCTGGGTTTTGAGATGGTGCTGAACCTGTCACTGGGTATCGTGGTCGGGCGATCCCTGAAAGTGCCGCGCGAAGGACCGCTCGGTTTGAAAGCGTTCTGGAGCCACTCAATTCTCTGCGCCGTGCTGGCGGAACGGCTTTGTCAGCGCATGCCAGCCAAGTACCGGCCGCAGCGCGGCATGGTGTATTTGTCCGGTTTGCTGCACAACTTTGGTCATCTGTTGCTCGGTCACGTTTTCCCGCCACAGTTTTTCCTGGTCAATCGTTATGTCGCCGCCAACCCGTCGGTGCAGGTCGATGCAATCGAGCGTCATGTCCTGGGCGTTTCCCACGAAGAGATCGGGGCTTGGTTGATGCAGGCTTGGCACATGCCAGATGAGCTCATCACCGTGGTGCGCTGGCATCATCAGGAAGAATTTTCCAGTCCGTATGCGGTGTATTCCAATCTGGTGCTGATTGCCAATCGGCTGCTCAAGCGGCTCAACATTGGCGATGCCGGCAGCAGCCATCTGCCGGAAGCGGTGATGAGCTCGCTGCACCTGAACAGTGAAGAAGTGGAGGGTGAGTTCGAGCAGTTGCGTAACAACCGCGACGAGCTGGAAGCACTGGCCCAGAAACTGGCCGCCTGATTCAGGAGCAATTCAGGCTGCCCCGCTTAGTCTGGCAACGTCACTGAATGGGAGTCGTTGCCATGACCCGGAACTCTTTCGCGCTTTCTCATCTGCTCGCCGCGGTGCTGGCCAGTCTTGTGCTGGCAACGACGGCGTCGGCACTGCCGCGGGATGAGCATCCCGGCCGCGGCCGTGGCCATGACCGCGCACACGATCGCGATGGCGACTACGGCTATGCCACCGTGCTGGAAAGCATCCCCATCACCCGAACTGTCCGGGTCAGTGAACCGCGTGAAGTCTGCGAAGACGTGCCGGTTGAATATCGCCGTGAACGTCGTTCCGGCGGTGGCGCCGCGCTGGGCGCGCTGATTGGCGCGGTGGTCGGTCACCATGCCGGTCGGCATTCGGACCACGAAGCTGCGGGTACCGTCATTGGTGCAGTGGTCGGCTCCCAGATCGGGCGCGATGTCAGCCCGCGTCAGGTCACCGTCGAACGTGACTGGCAGACCCGCTGCCGTACCATCGACAACAGCTACACCGAAGAGCGGATCGTCGGTTACCGCGTGGTCTATCGCTACGACGGCCGCACCTATGAAACCGAACTGCCACATGATCCGGGCCGATCGTTGCGCGTGCAGGTTGATGTCCGGCCGCTGCCGTGATGTGCCTGGCACCGACGCCCGTACGCTTGCCGGCGGCTGGCATGGCGACAGTTGTGTCGGCGGGCAAGGTTTGGTTGTTGTCCACCATGCCCGTTACACTGTCGCGCAAATGGTCTGAATCGCTCCGATGATGAACGTGGCCCGAACTATCTGCCTGCTGTTGTTGTCTGCGTCACTGCTGGTCGCCGTGTTGCCATCGCCTGCGTCAGGGCAAAGCCTGGCGCCGGTGCTGATGGCGTCAGCATCGGTGTCGGAGTCGAGCGCGGTTGCGGCGGCGCTGCGGGCCGTCAAAGGCCGCGTGCTGTCGGTGCAGTTGATTGAAAGCCGTGGCCCGCCGGTGTACCGGGTCAAAATCCTGACTGAGAATGGCCGCGTCCGCACGGTGCACGTCGATGGCCATACCGGGGAAGTGATCAGTTTCTGAGACCCTTTGTTGGGGTGGGGAAAAGCATGCGGGTATTGGTTGTGGAAGACGAACCGGCGCTGCGAAACCAGCTTGCCGAGGCCTTGAAGGCGCAAGGCTATGCAGTCGACGTCGCTGCGGATGGCGAAGAGGCCTGCTATTTCGCGCTGGAATACAACTACGACGTGGCGGTAATGGATCTCGGCCTGCCCAAACTGGATGGCATGGAGGTGATTCGCCGCACCCGTGCCAAAGGCAAGAGTTACCCGATTCTGATTCTGACTGCGCGCGATCACTGGCAGGAGAAAGTCAGCGGCCTGTCAGCAGGGGCGGATGACTACCTGACCAAGCCTTTTCATGTAGAAGAATTGCTGGCGCGACTGGCGGCCTTGCAACGACGGGCTGCGGGTTTTGCCAACCCGGTGCAGCGTTTTGGTCCGATCGAGATCGATACCGTTGCGCAGGCGGTGCGCCGTAATGGTGAGGCGCTGGATCTGACCGCCTATGAATACCGCTTGCTCGAATACCTGGTGCATCATCCCGGTAAGGTCGTTTCCAAAACCGAATTGACCGAGCACCTGTACGATCAAGATGAAGATCGTGACAGCAATGTGCTGGAAGTGTTTGTCGGGCGTTTGCGGCGCAAGCTGGATCCGGATGGCGATCTGCAGCCGATTGAAACCCTGCGCGGCCGCGGCTACCGGTTCAACCTCAAAGCCAGTTGATGCTCAAGCGAGCGCTACACCGACCATGGCAGCGTCTGCGCGAGCTGCCCAAATCGCTGCGGGGCCGGCTGTTGCTGGTGACCGCAGCTTTTTTGTTTGGTTTTCTGATCCTCGCGGCGTTTGTGCTGGAGCGGGCTTTCTTCACCAGCTTGCGCGCGGAACAGCGTGGCCGACTCGAAGCCCAGCTTTATTCGCTGCTGACTGTCGCCGATGAAATCCAACCCGGCCGCATCAATCTGCCGGCTTATTTGCGTGATGACCGCTTCAATCAGATCGACAGCGGCATTTATGGCTACGTCAGTGATCCCAACGGCCGCATTCTGTGGCGATCGGCGTCGGCATTGAACCGGCCAGCGCCGCGCTTTGTCGCCGGTGAGCTTGGCAAAGTGTTGTTTATTCAGTGGCAACAGCGAGATGAGTCGCTGGTCGGCGCGAGTTACGACGTTATCTGGGAAGGTGTTGGTCGGCAGGAAAGCCGCTATACCTTCAGCGTGCTCGAATCGAATGCTGCATTCGATTCGACCACGTCACTGTTCCGGCGCACCTTGTGGCTTGGCTTCGGCATTCTCGGTTTGGTGTTGCTTGCCGGGCTGGTCTCGGTAATGCGCTGGGGTTTGCGGCCGGTGCGCGAAGTGGCGCGCGCCGTGCGAGCCATCGAAGCGGGCCATGCCGAACGGCTGGAAGGCGAATTCCCGCGTGAGCTGCAGCCGCTCACCGACAACATCAACCTGTTCATCCAGAGCGAATACGAACGCCGCAATCGCTACGCCCAGACCATGTCGAATCTGGCGCACAGCCTGAAAACACCGCTGGCCGTGCTGCAGGGGGCGACCCAGTCCGATATCAGTGACGAGGCCTTGCGCAGCCAGGTTCGTGAACAGGTCGAACGCATGCACGGCATCGTGCGTTATCAGTTGCAACGCGCGGTCACCAAAGGGCGTACGCCGTTTGCGGCGCTGATTTCGGTCAGCCAGCCCTTACAGCAACTGGCTGACGCGCTGCGCAAGGTGTATGCCGGCAAAGGCATGCAGATTTCGCTCGATATCATCGGCACGCCTCGCTTTGCCGGGGAGTCGGGTGACTTGCTGGAAGTGCTCGGCAACATCATGGACAACGCCTGCAAGTTTGCGCGTCGGCATGTTCAGGTCAGGGCCGAAGAGCGTCGCGACGAACGTGGTGTCTGGTGGCTGGTGCTGCGCATTGGCGACGACGGCCCCGGCATCGCGCCGGAAAAGCGGGCGGCGGTACTGAGTCGCGGCGGTCGGCTGGATACCCAGGTTGAGGGACAGGGCATCGGCTTGTCGGTGGTGGCGGAAATCATCGAGGCGTATCGTGGCAAACTCAGCATTGGGCAGGCGCCGCTGGGTGGGGCTGAGTTCCAAATCCAGATACCGATTACTTGAATAACAATAACTTACGCGATATTTTTGAAGTCAATTCACAAATTCAGTGCGGGCCGTAAAGGTCTTTGACAGGGTGGGGTACGGCCAGTAGAATGCGCCGGCCTTTGCAACGGGTCGGCAATTTTGCCTTCTGCGTCCCCATCGTCTAGAGGCCTAGGACATCGCCCTTTCACGGCGGTAACCGGGGTTCGAATCCCCGTGGGGACGCCACCGTCTTTTCCCTTCTCGCCGTTGCAGCCAGCCGAGATTCTCTTTCAGCACGCCCAGATTCGAACCCCGGAGGGGTTGGAAGACCCGTGGGGGCGAGTGCGGACTAAAGCAAGCCACCAATGTGGCTTGCTCCGCGCGAGCGGGCGGCGCTCTGTCGCCGCCCTGAGGTGCCACCGTCTTTTCCCTTCTCGCCGTTGCAGCCAGCCGAGAATTCCGTTCCGCACACCCCAGTTTGAGACTTTATAAGTCTACGAGTATGTGCGCGCGCAATTGCGTTTGTGCGACTCAGCCTGCAACGTGGGTCCATGCGGGCTGACGCAAATGCCTGCCGGGCCGCGTCAGCCAAGCCCACGGCTTGACCAACGCGGCGTTCGCGCCAGCGTCATTCGCCTTTCACCAGCACCACAACATCCTTGCCGTCATTTTCTTTTAACTGAGCCTGACGGATCTGCACTTCACCGCGCATCGGTGAATAGCGCTCCAGTTTCCGCGCGACTTTGCTGTTGCCGGCGTCGGCACTGAACTGCGCGACGTTGATGCCATTGC
>CAMLKQ010000006.1 GCA_946480585.1 uncultured Kangiella sp. | reverse complement strand
CAATGCCGATCGCAATGGCCATGACCATCAAGGCGCTCAGCACCGGATTGCGTTTCAGGCTTTTCAGCGCCAGTTGCAGGTAGTAACGGAACATCGCGTTCTCCTCAGACCGTTTCGCCGACTGCTGCCGCGGCGACGGCATGGCTGTGGCCGCCGTTGGCTTCGTTGTCATGCCGACCGGTATCGCGAACGACATGCAGATCAGAAACCCGGCCATCGAGCACCTGGATATGACGCTGGGCGCGTTTGGCGAGCGACGGATCATGGGTGACCATGATGATGGTCGTGCCTTCGTCATGGATCTGTTCGAGCAGCTCCATCACTTGCCTGGCCATGGTCGAATCAAGGTTGCCGGTCGGTTCGTCGGCAAGCAGAAAGCGCGGACTGCCGGCGAGGGCGCGGGCAATCGCCACGCGCTGCTGCTGGCCACCGGACAATTGCGACGGCAGGTGTTTGGCGCGCGCCGACAAGCCGACCTTCGCCAGTGCGTTGTCGATCCGTTCCTTGCGTTCAGCGGCGCTGAACTTGCGGTAGCGCAAAGGTACGTCGACGTTGTCCCAGATGCTCAGATCCGGAATCAGGTTGAAGCTCTGGAAAATGAAACCGATTTTCTCGTTGCGCAGCTGCGACAGCTGATTGTCATTCAATCCCTTGACCGATTTGCCATCGAGCAGGTAGTCGCCATCGTCAAAGGTTTCGAGCAGGCCGGCGATGTTCAGGAAAGTCGTCTTGCCGGAGCCGGACGGGCCGGTTACCGCGACGAATTCGCCATCACCCACTTCGAGGTGAAACTGGCGCAGGGCGTGGGTCTCGACCAGATCGGTACGGTAAATCTTGTTCAGGTTGTGCATCTTCAGCATGGCGAACTCCTCGTTCGGAAAATCCATTCAATTGGTTGACGGCTGACTCAGCCGGGCGAGTTAGCTTCGTCAGTCGTTCAGCAGTACCGATTCGGCATCTTCAAACTCGCTGGTCGACGACAGCACGATGCGCTCACCGGGCTGCAAACCTTCCAGCACTTCGATGGCACCGACGCTGCTGGCACCCGGCTTGATCTGGCGCTTGATGGCCACGCCGTCCTGCACGACATAGACGATGCGACCGCCACCGCTTTCGAAGAACGGACCGCGCGGCACGGTCAGCACCTGATCGCGGGCGTCAAACAGGATGCGCGCCGACAAGCGCTGGTTCTGGCGTAGCCCGGCCGGCGTGTCGCCCTGCCATTGCACGCGCGCCAGCACGAGGTTGTTCTGCACTTCTGGTGAAATGGCCGAGACGCTGCCGGTATAGGTCTGGCCGTTGATCTGCAACTCGGCCGACATGCCGATGCCGAGATCGTCGGCATAGCTTTCCGGCACCTCGAGTTCGGCGGCGTACGCCGACAGATCGACCACGGTGATGAGTTTGCTGTTGATCGGCACCACCGCTTTCTGCGCGATGTGCACGGTACCGACCATGCCATTGACCGGTGACTTCAGCTGCAAAGCGTCAACTTGGCGCTGCAGTTCGGCGGCAACCAGCTTCTGCCGGTTCAGCTGTGCCTGCTTGGTCTGGATATCAAACTCCAGGCTTTCCTTCAGCAGCTCGGCCGATTGCACCGCATTGGCGTGAGTGATGCGGGCCTTGTCGAGTTCATCGCTGATTTTTTCAAACTCGATCTTCGACAGTGCCAGCGACAAGCGCGGATCATCAGCGCGGCGCTTTTCCCGATCCGCTGCTTCCAGCGCCACCGCCGCCAGATCGATCTGGCGTTTGGCTTCAAACAATTTTTGCTTGGCCTCGATGCGGGCGCGGCCGAGTTCGCTCGCGAGCGAGGCTTGGGTCGCTTGCTCGCGGGCGAGGCTGTTGCGCAACTCAGGGCTGTCGATCACGGCCAGCAGCGTGCCGACCCTGACGGTGTCGCCGGCCTGCACTTGCAGTGTCACGGTGCCGGTGGTGCTGGAATACAGCGTCGGTGAATTGGCCGCGACAATTTTTCCCTGCACCGCGGCATCGCGTTCAAACCGGCCAATGCTGGCTTCACCAAAGCGCAAGCGCGCGGCCGGCACGCTGATGCTGCTCGACGACCAGCGATCCAGCGCCGGCCACGCCAGCGTGCTCAGTGCCACCAAGGCGATCACGCTGCCTGCGACAATCAACGGTTTGCGACCTTGCCGTGGCGATTCAATCACCACATCCTGACCGGAGGTATCACGAATCATCTTGTGCTCCTGCGCCACGACCAGCGGCGCATGTTTTTCGGGGATGAGCGAACCCTGCGGCTAGGGCGCAGGGCGCCCGCCGAATCGGGATGGCAACTTCGGTGTGGAAACCATTACCCGCCAGCGGCGAATTTCTTCACCTTTTTCCGCATCAATGGCGGGGGACTGCTGCTACTGACGCAGTGCTGTGGCGAAAGGTTTGCCGGGCGGCAAAATTTCCGTCGGCGGTGTTTGGGTGGGTTGTGGCCGAATCGGCTCGGCGGGTCCAGCGGACTTCAAGCAGGCGATCGCCGCTGAGCTGCCAGATCGTGATGGGGTCGGCCGGACATCGCCGCAGAACCGCAGGGTAGGTCAGCGTGGCCGGGCGCGACTGCGCCCGATGCTTGGCTCAGTGGACGACGAGCAAGCGATCGCCGCTACGTTGCCAGACGTTGATGAGTTCGGTCGGATCAGCGTCGAAACAGCCGGGCAGGCCATCGGGGTGAACAATGCGGCTGACGATCTGCCAATCGTCCAGCAACGGCAGCGCGGCGGTGACATGGGCCGGCAGCATCGGCGTCAGATAACGCGACGGTTGCGGCCGGAACGGCAAGCGGCCGGTGAACACTGCCAGCAGGCGCAGGCTGTCCGGCGGCACCTGTTTGCGATGGCGAAACAGCCACGCCAGCGCGGCAAACAATCCGTCACCGTGGCTGACGATCAGCAGCGACTGCGGCTCGGCAATGGCAAGCGGCTGACCCGTCAGCGTCATCGCTTCGGCGCTGATCGGTTCCGCCGCGACCACGCTGAGACTGTCGTGATCGGCGCGCAATATCGGCAGCCGTTGTCCCGCCACATCGAGTTGCAGCCCGGGTTGAAACTCGCGCGCCAGCGGCGTCACCACCCGCCAAATCTGACGGCCATCGGCGAGGGCTTCGAGCGCTTGCCAGTTCATGCGTTACCACCTTGTGCGGCGTTCTCGTGCAGCCACTGCTGCAACATCAATTCGGCCGCCAGACTGTCGACCGACTGGTTCTTCAACAGTTTGTAGCCACCGTGTTCAAACAACTGCTGACGTGCTTCCTTGGTGGTCACCCGCTCGTCGACGCCGCGCACCGGCAAACCAAAGCGGCCATGCAGCCGGTTCATGAACTTGCGCGCATTCGGTGTCACCGATAACTCGCTGCCATCGATCGCCAGCGGAATGCCGACCAGCAACAAATCCGGTTGCCACTCTTTCAGCAATTTCTCCAGCACGGCCCAGTCCGGAATGCCATCACGGGCGGCGACCGGCGCCAGCATCTGGGTGGTGCCGGTCAGGGTTTGACCGGTGGCCACGCCGATGCGCTTGAGGCCGAAATCAAAGGCGATGATGCGGGTCGCGGTCATTGCTTGTAGCGCTCCAGCAGTTCATCGAGGGTGTTCTCGGGCAGCACGCTGTTCAGTTCACGGCCGTCCTGGCAACGCAAGTTTTCGATCAAATTGGCTTGCGCCGACATTTTGCTGATCAACGCGACCGCAGCGTTCTCGGCGCGTTGCTCGGCCTCACTGCGTGCGATTGACAATTGTTGAAGCGGTTGTCGCAGCTGCTTGGCGCGGTTCAACGCTTGTTCGCGCTCCGCGGCGTTGTCCAGCGGCGGCAACAGCGGGCCCGCATTGGGCAGCAACATGGCATGCGCCATGATGCGCTCTTCAAAGGTACCGTACATCTGGTTCAGCAAGGTCCGGGCATGCAGCTCGATCACCGCATCCCGATTGGGGAAACTGGGTTGCCGGCTCTTTTCATCCCACTTGCGCTCGCGGTTGACCCGGAATTCGGCGATCTGCCACAGAAATCCGAGTGAGCCGCTGACACGCCCCTGCACGCCTTGTTGCAAGTAGCGTTCGGCCAGCGCCAGTTGTTCGCGCATGGTCGCTTCGTCACTGCTGCCATCACCGCGCAAATATTCTGCAGCCAGTCGCGCGCCATAGAGTGCGGCGGCCAGCACGTCGCCATTGTCGGCGGTGGTGCGCAGCATTTCGTTGGTGTAGGCATTGTAGGTGGCGGGGGCATTGACGCCGTTCGGATCCGATTTGTCCCAGCTCTGGCTGATGTCCGGCGGATGGCGCTCATGCCAATCGGCCGCACCGGACAGAAACAACTCGGTCAGTTCCCGGCCGAAACTGCGATCAAAACGATCCAGCAACTCGGCCTTGGCTTGGGCGGGGTCGCTGCAATCAATCGGCGCGGCGCTGTCTTCGGTTGCGGTGGCCGTCACTGCATCAGCAACCGACGTCTGATTCAGTGATGGCTTACCGTTTGCGTCGGTTGCGGCACGAACATCGGCGCGATGCTCCGCCTGTTCCAGCACCGGCACCACATCCGGTGCCCGAAACGCGTTGTCCAGCAGCAGCCAAATCGATAACGGCACGGCAAGCAGCAAAAGTGCGATCAGCCAACGGCGGCGGTTGCGCTCAGCCATGACCGGCGGCACCCGACAGCAGGCTGATATCGATACCGATCAGTTTTGCGGCTTCGTTCCAGCGTTGGTCGTACGGCACATCGAACAGGATGCGCGCATCGGCGGGCACCGTCAGCCAGGCGTTGTCGAGCAGTTCCTGTTCCAGTTGGCCGGCGCCCCAGCCGGCATAACCGAGCGCGATGAACGCATCACGTGGACCCACGCCTTGCGCCATCGCTTGCAGCACGTCCTTCGAGGTGGTCAGGCTGGCGGCGTCGCTGACATTCCAGGTGCTGATCCAGGCCGAGCCCGGACGGTGCACGACAAAACCGCGATCGGTTTGCACCGGGCCGCCGACCAGCACCGGTTGCTCGGTGTCGCGGGTGCTGATCGGCAGCGCCAGATGCGCATACAGTTCGCCGAGCGACACATCGGACGGGCGATTGATGACGATGCCCATGGCGCCGTCAGCGTTGTGCTCGCAGATCCAGGTAACGCTGCGCTCGAAATTCGGATCATCGAGCGCCGGCATGGCGATCAGAAAATGATTGGCAAACGATTGCGGCGTGTGCGAACTCATTGGGCGCTGAATCCATTACCGGGCTCGAAGCGCCAGGTGCGGATGATCTGCAGGATGTCGGTGTTCTTGCGCACTTCCGGCGGCAGCGGTGCGAACGGCGCCGCCAACCGGACGATGCGCTTGGCCGCGTCGTCGAGCACGCGATGGCCGGACGATTGCAACACCCGGACATCGCGCACGGTGCCATCGACGTTGACGTCGACACGCAGAATCAGCTCACCGAACAGCGCGCGTCGGCGCGCCTCATCCGGATAATTCAGATTGCCGATGCGCTCGATCTTGCGCCGCCAGGCATCGAGGTAAACGGCGTCTTCGGCGCTGGCGGTGCTCGGCGAGACATTGCGTCGTTTCGGTTCGCGCGCTTCGCGTTCGGCCTGTTCGGCGAGTTCAGCTTCGAGCGCGGCGATTTGCAGGCTGCGCTCGACCATGGTCAGCGCATCGATAGTTTGTTCGGTCGGTTGCACTTCGGCCGTTGCGTCGTGCGCCGCCTGTTGGTGATCACTCTTGCTGGCGGTGATGGCGCGCTGTTTGGCGGTTTGTGGCACGGCACCGCCTTGCATCGGTTGCATGGTCGGGCGCGGATCCGGTGCCGGCATTTGGGCCTGACTGGTGCTGCGCGGTGGCTTGGCGGTTTTGCTGGTGCCGCCACCTTCCTGATTGGCCTGGGCGAGGAAGTCGGCTTTCTCGGGTTTTTTCTCGTTGTAGTCGGAGGCGAGGATCACATCGAGCGTGATCGGTTTTTTCGGATCGAGCAGTTCCGGCGCGACAAAGCCAATGCCGAACAAAATCAAGGCATGCACAGCGGCCGCCAGAAACACCGAAAACGCCATCCGGTCGGCAGTACCGGGTTGCGGGCTTTCGGCTAAGGCAGGGGCGACAGCGGTATTCATGGCAATGGCAGGACTCAACGGGTGCTTAAAAAAGGAACAGCGGCAAACGGTTCACGGAACCAGCCGCCATTTTGCGCGTTCGCTTGGCTCGGCCTCAAGGCGAAGCGCCAGCGCTTCGGTGACTTCGATCACGCCTTGTTCATTGACCACGAGTGCCAGTGGCGTCGCCAGGGTGTCGGCATAGCGCCGCCAGTCGTTGCCGGCGATGAGCAATACCTTGCTGGCGACTTGCAGTTGCTCGCCGTCGTGACCGATGACGGTGGCGGCGCGGTTGCCGCGCGCCGGGTTGCCGGTGCGCGGATCGAGAATGTGGTGAGCGCTGCCGCCATCATCAGTGCTGTGCCGGCGGGCGTAGTCGCCGGAGCTGAATGCCATCTCGCCGTGGCGCAGTTCGATGGCGGCGATCACCTGTTCCGGTCCGGCGAGGATGCCGATCTTCCACGGCCGGCCGTGGAAATCGCCGAGCACGCCGATGTCGCCGCCCAGATTGATAAACGCACTTGGAATCCGGTGACCACGCAGATCCGCCAGCAGGGCATTGAGCGCATAGCCTTTGCCAATGCCGCCGAGATCCAGCTGCAGATCCGGTTGGCTGCTGCTCGCCCGGTTGTCGGCGATGGTCAGCGCCTGCATTGACGGCAGCCGGTTCGGGTCGATGGCGGCCGGGGCCGGTTGTAGTGCCGTCGGATCGGCGGCCTGGAAGCCCCAATCGGCCAGTCGGCGGCCGAGGCCCGGATTGAACAGGCCGTCACTTTGCGCGCTGTAGTGCTGGCTGCGTTGCAGCAGTCCGGCCAGATCGGCCGCGATCGGTACCGTTTCGCCGCGGGCGAGCGCGGCGTTGAGGGCAGTCAGCTCGGACGGTTGCCAGGCGTGCCAGCGCCGGTGCCAATTGGCCAGCGAGGCATCGAGCCGCTGAAAGATTTCCCGGGCTCGGGCTTCGCTGGTGTCCGGCAGCTTGATCTCGATTTCGGTACCGAAATGCTGCAATCGGGTCTGCTGGACCGGGGCTGGCTCGCAGCCGACCAGTGCCACCAGAACCAGCAGGCCGGCGTGGCGGGCGAAAGAACGAGCGGCCATGGCGGCGTCCCGATTCAATCGAACCCGAGCCCGGCCAGAAACTCGCCGGCGAGATCGCGGCCGGTGGCGGCGGCAATTTCGCGCAGGCAGGTCGGGCTGGTCACGTTGATTTCGGTCAGATATTCACCGATGACGTCAATTCCGACGAAGATGAGCCCTTTTTCCAGCAATTTCGGTGCAATTTGCTCGGCGATCCAGCGGTCTTTGCTGGTGATCGGCTGAACCACGCCCTTGCCGCCAGCCGCCAGATTGCCGCGCGCCTCGCCGGCCGCCGGGATCCGGGCCAGGCAGTGGTCGATAACCTTGCCGTTCAGGATCAGGATACGTTTGTCGCCGGCACTGATTTCCGGAATGAAGCGCTGCGCCATGATGGTCTGCTGGCCGCGCTGGGTCAGCGTTTCCAGAATCGAGCCGGTGTTCGGGTCGCCCTGATCGATGCGGAACACGCCGGTGCCGCCCATGCCGTCGAGCGGCTTGACCACGATCCGGCCATGTTCAGCCAGAAAACCGCGGATGCGCGCCATGTCGCGGCTGACCAGGGTCGGCGGGGTGCACTGCGGAAACCAGGCCGCGTACAACTTCTCGTTGGCGTCGCGAATACTGGCCGGCCGGTTGATGACGCGCAGGCCGTCGGCTTCGGCCAGTTCCAATAAGTAGGTGCTGTACAGGTATTCCTGATCGAACGGCGGGTCTTTGCGCATCAGCAGCAGATCCAGCTGCGTCGCCAGTGGCGCTTCCACTGGCTCGCCGAGCGCATACCAGCCGGCGGGATCGTCGCGCACGGTCAGTGGCCGGCCGCGGCCGTAAGCCTTGCCATTCAGCAAGTAGAGGTCGGACTGTTCGAAATAGACCAATGACCAGCCGCGTGCCTGGGCCGCCAGCAGCAAGGCGAAGCTGGTGTCCTTTTTGATATTTATCTGCGCGATCGGGTCCATGACCACGCCAAGTCGCCGGGACATGACTAGACTTTCCTTGGTAAGGGTTGCCGGATTGTAGCCAGAAGCCGGACTTAAGGCTTGTCTGAACTTTATTCGCTAACTCCTTCACTGACCGGCCAAATCCGGCTTGGCCGGACCAGGAGCCTATGATAAAAAGCAGGGTAGGGGGCGTGTCCGTCCCGAGCCCATTTTGACCGTAGCAGCCAGCCAGGCGGAGAACCGAAGGCGATGGAAGCGGATTTCAGCGGCCTCAAGGCCATGATCATTGATGACAGCAAAACCATCCGGCGTACTGCCGAAACGCTGTTGAAGAAAGTCGGTTGCGAAGTCATCACGGCCGTCGATGGTTTTGACGCGTTGGCGAAAATTGCCGACCACCGTCCGGACATCATTTTTGTCGACATCATGATGCCGCGTCTCGACGGCTACCAAACCTGCTCGCTGATCAAACGCAACCGCACGTTCAAAGAAACGCCGGTGATCATGCTGAGTTCGAAAGACGGTCTGTTCGACAAAGCGAAAGGCCGCATCGTCGGCTCCGATCAGTATCTGACCAAACCGTTTTCACGCGATGAATTGCTTGGCGCTATCCAGCGCCACGTGGTTGATGCGCGCGCCACACACTGATTTTTCTGAATTGTTTTTGCAGTAAGACCGCCGATTGTGGCGGCAGCAAATTGGTAAAGGGGTAGTTCCATGGCACAAGTACTGATCGTCGACGATTCGCCGACTGAAACCCATCTGCTGCGCGAGATGCTGGAGAAGAACGGTCACAGCGTCATCACGGCAGAAAACGGCGCACTCGGCGTCAAAGTGTGCAAAGAAAAGAAACCGGATCTGGTGCTGATGGACGTGGTCATGCCGGAGCTGAATGGCTTCCAGGCCACCCGCCAGCTCAGCAAGGATCCGGAAACCGCCCATATCCCGATCATCATCGTCACCACCAAGGATCAGGAAACCGACCGGCTCTGGGGCCTCAAGCAAGGCGCCCGTGATTACCTGACCAAGCCGGTGTCGGAAAAGGCCCTGATGACCACGCTCAAATCCCTGCTCGGACAAGGCTGATGAGCACTGCCGTCGACCCGTATCTGGTTCTTGCCGATCTTGACGTTCGCTGTCGTCAGGGCGGTGCGAGCAACGCACCGCGCATGGACGAACAGGGCGACGGCTGGAGCGGTGTCGCGTTCATCCTGAATGGTGTCCGCATGGTGGCGCCGCTCGGTGAAGTGACGGAAATTCTGCACTTGCCTACCGTCACCAAAGTGCCCGGGGCGAGAGCGTGGCTGCGCGGCGTAGCCAACGTCCGCGGTTCGCTGGTGCCGATCGCCGATTTGCCGATGTTCTTCGGTCGTCGTCAGGGCGCCGTCGGCAAGCGTCAGCGTGTCCTCGTGGTCAACCAGGATCAAAACCAGATCGGCATCATTGTTGACGATGTACTCGGTCTGCAGCACTTCACGCCGGAACAACGGCAAGACTCCCCCGGTGATATCGACGAAGCGCTGCGACCGTTTGTGCTCGGCGCGTTCAGCCGGGACGAAAACCTGTGGCCGGTATTCAGCCCGCAAACGCTGAGCCGTCACGCCAGTTTCAAGCAGATAGCTCTTTGATTTAGTACTTGAGGCGCGCGTTGAAGTTTGTGCTTCAGGCGTTGTAAACCACACCAACAAGCAGTCGGGAAAAAGACATGAATGCTCCATTGAAAGGGCCTTTGGGCACTGAGCAGCGCAGCGGCATCGGTGGTCTGGTGACCACCCTGGGCATCGTGCTGGTACTGGGTGGTGCCAACGCATACTGGGGTTTCCGCGAAAGCAACTTCGACGTGACGCGGGTGCAAAGCGCGGAAGAGCTGCGGGTGCTGTCACAGCAGCTGGCGAAAAACTCGTCGGAAGCGGCGCGGGGTAACGAAGCCGCGTTTACCCAGCTCGAGCAGGTCCGTAACCAGTTCGATGGTCTGTTCAATCAGCTGGTCAACGGCAACCCGCGCGACGGTTTGCCAGCCGCCGCACCGGAGATCCAGAAAGCCGAGATCGCCCAGACCAAAGCGCTCTGGGAAGAGGTCAAGACCAACGCCGACACCATTCTGAAAGCCAAGGACACCGTGCTCGATCTGCACGGCGTGGCCGCCGATCTGGCGCAGAACGTGCCGCAGCTGCAATTCGAATACGAGAAAGTGACCGACATCCTGGTCGAAAACGACGCGCCGCAGGATCAGGTCCGACTGGGTACCCGCCAGATTTGGTACGCCGAACGTATCGTCCGCTCGATTCAAAAAGTGCTGGCCGGTGGTGACGATGCGCCGCTCGCGGCAGAAAACTTCGGTCACGACGTCGACCTGTTCGGCCAGACCCTGAACGGTATGCTCGACGGCGACGTCGTCATGGGCGTGCGTCAGGTCACCAACAAGGAAGCCCGCGAAGCGCTGAACGAAATCAGCACCATGTTCACCGGCGTCAAGGACAACGTGTCCTACATCATTCAGTCGACCGGTGAGCTGTTCAAGGTGCACGAAGCTTCGAACAAGATGTTCACCCAAACCACCCAGCTGCTGGACCTGTCGCGTAACCTGTCGAACGCGTTCCGTCAGTCGAGTGACACGCGCATTCTGGGCAACCCGCTGATTTCCGCGGGTGCCGGTGTCCTGGTCGTTATCCTGCTGGTGCTGTTGTATATCTCGCAGCGTCGCGCCGAGAAGCAGCGTATCGCGTTCGCCGAAGAGCAGCGTGAGCAAGAGAAGCAGCAGAACGAACGTAACCAACAGGCGATTATCCGTCTGCTCGACGAAATGGGCGACTTGGCAGACGGTGACCTGACCGTTAACGCAACCGTTACCGAAGACTTCACCGGCGCCATCGCCGACTCGATGAACTTCGCTATCGACCAATTGCGTACCCTGGTATCGACGGTACAGAACGCGGTGGCACGCGTGTCAAACGCCACCGACGAAACCCGTCAGGTTGCAACCGAACTGGCGCAAGCTTCGCGCAACCAGGCGCAGGAAATTACCGGCGCTTCAGCCGCGATTAACGAAATGGCGGTGTCGATTGAGCAGGTGTCAGCCAACGCGGTCGAATCGGCCCAGGTGGCGGAACGCTCCGTGCAAATCGCGAAGAACGGTGCCGAGGTTGTGCGCAACACCATCCGCGGCATGGACACGATTCGTGAACAGATTCAAGAGACCTCGAAGCGAATCAAGCGTCTGGGTGAATCGTCACAGGAAATCGGTGACATCGTGTCGCTGATTAACGACATCGCCGACCAAACCAACATTCTGGCGTTGAACGCGGCGATTCAGGCGGCGATGGCCGGTGAATCGGGCCGCGGCTTCGCGGTCGTGGCCGACGAAGTGCAGCGCCTTGCAGAACGTTCCTCGAACGCGACCAAGCGAATCGAGGCACTGGTGAAAACCATTCAAACGGACACCAACGAAGCGGTTATCTCGATGGAAAGCTCGACCGCAGAAGTGGTGCGCGGGGCCAAGCTGGCGCAGGACGCCGGTGTGGCACTGGAAGAAATCGAGCGCGTGTCCGCCGACTTGGCCGAATTGATTCAAACCATCTCGAACGCCGCGCGTCAGCAAGCCGCGTCGGCGGGTCATGTCTCGAACACGATGCACGTCATTCAGGAAATCACCAACCAGACGCTGCACGGCACCCAAGTGACGGCGCAGCAGATTGGCAAGCTGGTGGAACTGGCCGATGAACTGAAAGGCTCGGTCGCAGGCTTCAAGCTGCCTGGCCGTTAATCGGTGTTGGATCAGGCGTTGCCGGAGACGGCCGCGATGGTTTCAGGAAACCGGTCAATGGGCGAAGCGGTGCTGCGACAGGCGCCCGACATGGGCGCTGCCGAGTTTGCACGCTGGCAGAAACTGATTGAGGTGCGCACCGGCATTCATTTGCCCGAGCACCGCAAGCCGTTTCTGATGCTGGCGTTGTCGTCGCGCATGCGCGAAATGGCCGTTGAGGAATACAACGACTATTTCGTCAGCCTGCGTGACGGCCCGCAAGCGGCGTTCGAGTGGGCCTGTCTGGTCGATCTGCTGACCGTGCACGAAACCCGCTTCTTCCGCCATCCGGAATCGTTCGATCTCGTTCGCAGTTACGTCCGCAATTTGCTGACGCAACACACCGACGCACAGAAACGCAGCGTGCAGGCGTGGAGTGTCGGTTGCTCGACCGGCGAGGAGGTCTACAGCCTCGCGTTGCTGTTGCATGAGCTGCAGGACGAGACCGGTGCGTTCTATTACGGCGTCACCGGTACCGACATCAGTTACCCGGCTTTGGCCAGTGCCCGTGAAGGCATTTATCACCTGCGCCGGCTGATCGGGCTGACCGATGGCCAGCGCGAACGGTTTTTCCAGGCGGTCGGTGATGACTATTACCAGGTGATGCCGGCGGTACGTCAGCGCACCTGTTTCGTGCAGGGCAATGTGCACGATTTGCGGCACGCACCGAACCAGCTGTTTGACGTTATTTATTGCCAGAACCTGCTGATTTATTTCCAGGCCGAACGCCGGCGCGAGTTGTTGAACCAGTTGGTGGAACACTTGCGGCCGGGTGGTTTATTGGTGCTGGCGCCGGGCGAAGTGATCCGTTGGCATCACCCGTCCCTGACCAGAATTCAGAACAAGCAGTGCTTGGCATTCAGCCATCGCGGTAACAACCCGCAAGCGGAGTAGGCATGGCCGACAATTACGATCAGCTCGCCCTCAAATGGGTGCGCGAAGAAGTCAACAAAACGCTCGACCAGGCCCGTCAGGCGCTGGAAGCGTATGCCGAGAACGCCGAAGACAGTACCCAGATCCGGTTCTGTGCCAGTGCCTTGCATCAGGTGCGCGGCACCCTGCAGATGCTGGAGTTTTATGGTGCGGCGCTGTTTGCCGAAGAAATGGAATACCTCGCCGAAGCGATTGCCGAAGGCAAGGTAAAGAATCCGCCGCGGGCGCAGGAAGTGCTGATGGGCACCATCCTGCAACTGCCAACCTATCTGGAGCGGGTGCAAGCTGGTCAGCGCGATCTGCCGGTGGTGTTGCTGCCGCTGCTGAACGATCTGCGTTCGTCGCGCGGCGAAACCCTGCTCAGCGAAAGCGCGATCTTCACCCCGACTTTGCACGGCGTGCAGACGCCGGTACGGCCGGCGCTGCCGGACCAGCCGCATAACAGCGAAGAATACAAAGAGTTCGCCAAGAAACTGCGCCACCACTACCAACGTGGCTTGCTTGGCGTGCTGCGCAATCAGGAAGTCAAAGAAAGCCTGTTGCGGCTCGGCAAAGTGGTCGAGCGGCTGGAATACGGCTGCACCAACACGCCGATGGCGACGCTGTGGTGGATTGCCGGTGGTTTCATCGAAGCGATCGCCGAGAACGACGTTTACAAGAACGCCTCGGTGCATGCACTGCTCGGTCAGATCGACAAATACCTGAAGCAGCTCGGTGAAGAAGGCAGCCTCATCCTGAACAACGAGCCGCCGGCCGAGTTGCTCAAGAACCTGCTTTATTACGTTGCTTGTGCCCAGCGCGAAACTGACCGCATCAAGGAATTGCAGGCGGCTTACGATCTGCGTTCGGCCCTGCCAACCGCCACCGATCTGGAAGCCGAACGCCAGCGCATGACCGGCTCCGATGCCGGCGCCATTCGCACGGTACTGCAAGCGCTGAACGAGGATTTGGCTGGCGTCAAAGACGGGCTTGATCTGTTCGTGCGCAGCAAGACCCGCAGCCCGCAGGATCTGCTCAACCTGTTGCCCACGCTGCGCCAGATCGCCGATACGCTCGGCATGCTGGGTCTCGGCGTGCCGCGTGACTCGGTGCGGCAACAAGTCAACGCGCTGCAAAAACTGGCGGACTCCGGTCAGGCCCCCACCGATGCCCACGTCATGGACATCGCCGGTGCCTTGCTGTTCGTCGAAGCGAACCTGACTTCGGTTGCCGCCAACGCGGCCGCGATGGCGGCCGAAGACGCCGATGCGATGGCGCCTGCCGCCGCCGGCAATGACGAAGAAATCGCCGCCGAAGCGCAGTTCGATGCCGCCCGCGATGTGCTCATCAACGAATGCCGCGGCAACTTGCAGAAGTGCAAGGACAGCATCATCGATTTCATGGCGTCGAGCTGGGATCACCGCCTGCTCGAAGGCGTGCCGAATTTGCTGGTCGAAGTGCAGGGCGGTCTCGGCATCATCGGTTTGCCGGACGCCGCGCAAATGGTCAGCACCTGCCAGCGTTTCCTCGCGACCCGCGTGCTCGGTTCGCAAGGCGTGCCGAACGCCGCCGTGCTCGATGCGCTCGCCGATGTGCTGACCTCGGTCGAATATTTCCTTGAATCCTTGCAGGAAGCCGGTGGCCAAGGCTTGGAATCGGTGCTCGCCGCGGCGCGCGAAGCGACCGCCGTGATCGATGCCGAGCTCGCGAAAGCGCCGGCCCCGGCGGCGACAACTACCGCACCGGCCCCGGTGGCCGAAGCGCCAGTCGCAAAACCGGCGCCCGCGCCGACGCCGGTACCGTCAGTCGCGGCTACCGACAGCGACATGATCGATCAGGAAGTGATCGAGATCTTCATCGAGGAGGCGGGCGAACAGCTCGCCACCATCATGGAGATGTTGCCGGCCTGGCTGGAAGACGACGAAGACAAGGATTCGCTGATCACCATCCGTCGCGCCTTCCATACACTCAAAGGTTCCGGCCGGTTGGTTGGCGCCAAACTGCTCGGCGAAATGGCCTGGTCCATCGAGAACATGCTGAACCGCGTGCTCGATCACACCATTCCGGTAACGCGCGAAGTGCAAAGCGTGGTGCAGGAAGCAGCGCAAGTGGTGATCCCGGCGCTGCGCGAAGCCTTCACCCTGCAAACCGAACCGAAGATTCGACCCGAGCCGTTGATGGCGCGCGCCGATGCGCTGTCGCGCGGTGAGTCGGCTGCCGCTGTTGTGGCGGCGCCGGTCGCACCCGCTCGGGCACCGGTTGCGCCGGTAGCGCCGAGCGAACCGTCGCACGACGAAATCATTGCCGAGCCGGTGCAGGCCATGCCGACGGCCCCGGTCACGCCGGCCATGCCGGTCGAAGAGCCCGCGCTGCCGGTTTCGGCAGAGCCGGAATTTGCCCTGCACGAAGACTGGGAAAGCGCCGCGCCGACGGAAGCGATCGAAATGGTCGAGCCGGTCAGCAGTGCTACGCCGGAAAGTTTTGGCGAACTGGTCGACAACCTCGAACTCACCGATGTGGCCGCGCCGAGCTTCGATGAACCGCTGCCAGTGCTGAGCCTGGATGAACCGGGTGCCACCGAACTGACCGAGCTCGCTGCCGGCGAGTTCGAGCCGATGCTGGAAGACAGCGGACTGGAAGAAACCGTGGCAATGGAACCGGCCTTGCCGGTGGCCAGCGTCGACGAAGAGCCAGACAATACGCTGTATGACATTTTTGCCGGCGAAGCCGGTGGTCATCTCGATGCGATCGATCGCTACGTCGCCGACATGGCGCTGTCGCCGTTCTCACCGAAGATCAACGACGAACTGATCCGCGCCCTGCACACGCTCAAAGGCAGCGCGCGCATGGCGCAACTCGACAGCATCGCTGCGGTCATCACACCGCTGGAAAAGCAGGCGCGTGAACTGCAAAACCGCGACGCCAATGTGCCGAGCGAATTCCTCGCCTTGTTGGTTGACGCCAAGGTCGCGTTGGCCGATAGCCTGCCGGCGCTGCAAGCAGGCCAGGTGCCGGACGCGGTGCCGCTGCTGGCATTGGCTGCGCGCGCCGAAGCCCTCGAAATGATCGAGCCGACTGCCACCAGCAAAGCCAACGAACGCGATCCGGAATTGCTGAGCCTGTTCCTCAGCGAAGCGATGGATCTGGTGTCCGATGCCGATCTGGCCTTGAACAACTGGCAGCGCAACCCAGCCGATGTGCAGGACAGTGGCAATCTGATCGAACTGATGTCGGCGCTGAAAAATGCCGCCGATACCTCGCGATTGCCGCAGGTCGCCCAGCTTGCCGACGAACTGGCTGCTCTCTATCAACGGGCTGCCGTCAGCGCGCAGCGCGACGCGGCGTTCTTCCAACTGGCGCACCGTGGCCAATCGTCTTTGTTTGATCAGCTCGACCGTGTTGCGGCCGATCAAAGCACCCAGCTTGCGCCGGAACTGCTCGACGCCATTCGCAACTGGCCGGGCGGCGTCGGTGCGCCGCAGGTCCAGGTCGGTGAAGGCTTCAGTTTGCGCGAAGTGCCGGCGGCACCGCCGGTTGTGGAGCACGCACCCGTCGAGCCGGAGTCGATTGAAGAGCCGGTGGCTGAATGGGCCGCGCCGATCGTTGCAGAAACACCAGCGGCGATCGAGACAGAGTTCGAGATCGAACCGGCGTTGCCGGTGGTCGACACCGTCGAACTCGAAACTGCTGCGCCTGTCGGCGAGAGTGGTGGTGAATTTACCGAGGCAGCGTTCGCCGGTCCGGTCGATGAAACCTTCACCCCGGGTCAGTCGCTGCCGGTTTACGAAGAAGGTGATCACGCCCAGGCGATTGCTGTTGACGAAGACGGCGAAGAAATTCTGCAGATCTTCCTCGAAGAAGCCGACGAGATTCTCGACAGCATCGACGAAACCCTTGGCGCCTGGTCGGTCAATCCGGAAGACATCAGTTCGGTCGCGATCCTGCAGCGTCATTTGCATACGCTCAAAGGCGGCGCCCGTCTGTCGGATTTGAAAGAACTCGGTGATTTGTCGCACGAACTGGAAAACCTGTTCGAAGCGATCACCGACGGTCGCGTGCAAAGTTCGCCGGTGTTCATCCGGGTCGCGCAGGAAGCGCGTGATCGCCTGGCGGCGTTGGTGGCAGAAGTGCGCAATGATCGCAGCCAGACTCGGCCGAGCGCATTCTGGCGTCGGCTGCAGGCTGCAATCGCCGGTCAGGATCCGTACTCGGGCGCGGCGCTCGCCGCCGCACCGGCTGCGACCAGCAAACCGTCGCCGGCACCGACACCGGTTGCCGAGACGCCAGTCGTCAGCAAGCCGGCCACGCCGGTGACAACGCAGGCCGAACCGGCGCGCGTGTTGCCGTTCCCAGCGAAAGAAAAACCGGCTGCCGAACCAGCTCGTCCGGCCGCGCAGCAAGGCGAATTCGTTCGCGTGCAAGCGAACGCGCTGGAGTCGTTGGTCAACCTTGCCGGTGAGACCTCGATTTTCCGCGGTCGTCTCGAACAGCAGTTTGTTGTGCTGCGGCAGAACTTGCACGAAATGGAACAAACCGTTGCCCGTTTGCGCGAACAGCTGCGGGTCATGGAAATTGAAAACGAAGCGCAGATTCAGCACCGCCGCGAAGCCGTCGGTCAGGAATACGAAGAATTCGATCCGCTCGAGTTCGACCGCTACACCCGCCAACAGGAACAAACCCGTCTGCTGTCGGAATCGGCCGGCGACTTGTTGAACCTGAAAGAGGCGCTCGACAACCTCGCGTCCGATTCGGAAACGCTGCTGCTGCAACAGGGCCGGGTGAACTCGGAACTGCAGGACGGGCTGATGCGGACCCGAATGGTGCCGTTCTCGTCGGTCGTGCCACGACTGAAGCGGATGGTGCGCCAGATCGGCGAGGAGCTGGGCAAGGGCGTGGAGTTGTCGATTCACGCCGACGGTGAAATGGATCGCACCGTGCTCGAACGGCTGATCGCGCCGCTCGAACACATGATCCGTAACGCCATCGACCACGGTATTGAGCGGCCGGAAAAACGTGCCGCTGCCGGCAAGCCGGCGACCGGCCGCATCAAGATTCGACTGCTGCGCGAAGGCGGCGAAGTCGTGGTCGAGATCGCCGACGACGGCGCTGGCATCAACCTCGGTGCGGTCAAGCGCAAGGCGATCGAGCGCGGCCTCATCACCGAGCAGTCGCAGCTGACCGATCACGAATTGATGTTGCTGATTCTGGAAGCCGGTTTCTCGACTGCCGAACAGGTCACCCAGATTTCCGGCCGCGGCGTCGGCATGGACGTGGTGGCATCGGAAATCAAGGAACTCGGCGGCCGCATCGACATTGATGCCGAAACCGGCAAAGGCTCGCGCTTCACTGTGCGCCTGCCGTTCACCGTGTCGGTCAACCAGGCGCTGATGGTGCAGGTCGGCGAAGACATCTACTCGATTCCGCTCGCCAACATCGAAGGTATCGTGCGGGTGTCGCCGTACGAGCTGCAAACGTATTACGGCGACGAAGCCGTGCGTTATGAATACGCCGGCCAGCCGTACCGGATGCGCTACCTCGGCACGCTGATCGATCACAACACTCAGCCGCGTTTCGAAGGCGTGTTCAAGCCGGTGCCGGTGCTGCTGTTGCACGGCTCTGAGCACCCGGTGGCGCTGCAGGTTGACGAACTGCTTGGTTCGCGCGAAGTGGTTGTGAAATCTGTCGGTTCGCTGCTGTCGACCATCTCCGGTCTGTCTGGCGCCACCATTCTGGGTGATGGCCGGGTCGTGCTGATTCTCGATCTGCCGGCGTTGCTGCGCCGTGCCGACGCCGTCCAACCGATCGAAGAGATCGTCGAAGTGGCGGAAGAGAAGCAGCCGCTGGCGCTGGTGGTCGACGACTCGATTACCGTCCGCAAAGTGACCGCGCGTTTGCTCGAGCGGCACAACTATCGCGTGCTGACCGCCAAAGACGGAGTCGATGCGGTCAACGTGCTGCACGATCACAAGCCGGACATCATGCTGCTCGACGTCGAAATGCCACGCATGGACGGTTTCGAACTGGCCGGTATCGTGCGTCACGATGAGCGCCTGAAAGGCGTGCCGATCATCATGATCACCTCGCGTACCGGCGACAAGCACCGGGCGCGGGCCGAGGAAATCGGCGTCAACCGTTACATGGGCAAACCGTTCAACGAAGTCGAGCTGCTGAACACCATGTCGCAGTTGCTGGGCCGCGTTTGATGTGCGGGCCGGACTGAGTACACGGTTGTGAAAAGCCAGGCATTGCGGATTGGCCTCATCGGCAGCGGCGATGACAGCAGCAGCAAGCTGCTGCGTTTGCTGACGGAACAAGGCATGCAGATTGTGCATGCCTTGTTGCCGAAAGAGCTGACCGATGCCCATATCGCCGCCAGCGATCTCGATGTCTGGTTGCTCGATCTCGACGACAGCCACTGGCATAGCCAACTCGACGAGCTGATGGATCGCTCGCCGGTGCCCATCTTCTTCAATGAACACCAGTCCATTGAAGGTCAGCAGCACCTCGATTACTGGTGCCGCAATCTGATCAGCCGGATGTTCGAGCTGGTTGCCGATGTGCCGGGCCTGCCGCCAGCGACGGCGGCAACGAATCCAGCAATGACAGCGCGCAGCGGCGAAACGGTGAATCCCGCCTTTGCCCAGAAAGTTGAAAGCAAACCTTCCGATGATCTGAACGTGGTGCCGACTGCGCTCGATCCAGATTTGCTGCAGGAAATGGAAGAGCTTGAGCAGCTGCTGCAGCGTCAGTCTGGTAAACATACCGATGCGCTCAGCGATCTCGATGCCGAATTGCCTTTGCCGAGCGCAACTACGGTGGCGGCGAGCAAAGCGGCGCCAGTCCGTTCCGAACCGAACCCTGTGAGCGGCGCGGCACCGGCCACCGCGATCAAATCTGCGGGCACGGACAACGCAGATGCGCGCAGCGCCGCCGCATCGGCGCAAACGGAATTCGCTCTGAGTGAACCGGTGTCGGCAAAGACCAAAGATACGGCGGCGAACACCAGCATCGATGCGATGCCCGACGACCCGGTCGCTGCCGCCAAGGCGCGTGCCGCCAAAATTCAACAAGCGGCTGCCGCTGCGCGTGCGAATGCCGGCGCGCCGGCGGAGCCCGCTGCAGTTCCGGCCAATTCGGCCAGCAAACCGACAAGCGCTGCCGCGCCAGCCGCGGCAACCACCATCGCACCGAAAGCGATTGACGACGCAGCGGCAACAGCGAGCAGCAACACCAATAAAAGCGGTAACAGCAGCAATGCGAAATCATCGGCACCGGCGCCTGTACCGGCACCCCGGCCAGTGCCGCCAGTCGCAACCGCGCCGAGTGCGACCGCTGCCACGCCGGCAATCCCTGCAAGCACGCCGGCAATGGCGGCCAGCAAACCGGTAACGCCATCTGCACCAGTGGCGCCTGTGAATGCAACCAAGCCAGCTGCTGAAGCTACGCCGACCACATCCGCTGCGCCGGCAAGCGGAGTGGTTGCTGGGCAAAAAAGCGCAACAGCCACGGTTGACGCAGCGGTCGCGAAACCTGTCGCTGCGTCAACAACAACGCCCGTAACGACAACAACACCGGCAACAACTTCGGTAACTACACCGGCAACTACACCGCCAGCAACACCCGCAAACCAAGCGCCGGTTGCGACGGCGCAATCCGCTGCATCGGAATCGAAGCCGGACGCCGCCGCAGTGCCAGCTGGTAAAACAGCTGCGGACGCCACCGGTGTTGCCAAACCCGATGCCTTGTCGCGACTCGCCGCTGTGCCGCCAGTGGTGCCGTCACCGGAACCTCACGATTGGCCGCAATTTCCGCCACCGGTCGAGC
>CAMLKQ010000005.1 GCA_946480585.1 uncultured Kangiella sp. | reverse complement strand
AGCCGTAGTCGCTTGCCGGAGTTGGTGACGGTAGACCAGTACCTTGGCATCGCCGTCCCTGACAACGAGCTCAATTGCAGCTCGACGAACTTAAGGAATGCCGCCCCCAGACGAATGCGGAAGGGAGTGCGGCGTTCTTCGTTTTTTCGCTCTTTACACTGGAGTGCCATTGCGATGGCAAAGCAACGTATCCGTATTCGTCTGAAGGCTTTCGATCACCGCTTGATCGACCAGTCGACGATGGAGATTGTGAACACGGCCAAACGGACCGGCGCGCAAGTGCGTGGCCCGATCCCGCTGCCGACGAAGAATGAGCGCTACACCATCCTGACCTCGCCGCACGCGAACAAGGATGCACGCGACCAGTACGAAATTCGCACGCACAAGCGTCTGGTAGACATCATCGAGCCGACCGACAAAACCGTCGACGCGCTGATGAAGCTGGACCTGGCCGCTGGCGTGGATGTTCAGATCAGCCTCAGCTGATCTGAGTCCCGCGAATCATCCTTGTAGAGGAAAACGTCATGGCAATCGGACTAGTGGGTCGCAAAGTCGGTATGACCCGCGTCTTCAATGACGACGGCGTGTCGGTTCCGGTGACCGTCATCGAGGTCGAGCCGAACCGCATCACCCAAGTCAAAACCGTTGAAACCGACGGTTATGTCGCTGTCCAGGTTACGACCGGCAGCAAAAAGGCGAGCCGCCTGAACAAGCCGGAAGCCGGCCACTTTGCCAAGAGCGGCGTTGCCGCTGGCCGTGGTCTGTGGGAATTCCGCGCCAATGCCGATCACGGCTTGGCTGTTGGTGGCGAGCTGAAAGTGGATCTGTTCCAGGCCGACCAGCTGGTCGACGTAACGGGCGTGACCAAGGGCCGTGGTTTCTCCGGCACCATCCGCCGCTGGAACTTCCGCGGTCAGGACAATACGCACGGTAACTCGGTTTCGCACCGTGTACCGGGCTCGATCGGTCAGCGTCAGACCCCGGGTCGCGTGTTCAAAGGCATGAAAATGTACGGTCATTACGGTGTCGAGCAAGTCACGATCGAACGCCTGAAAATCGTCCGCGTTGATGCTGAACGCAACCTGCTGCTGGTCAAGGGCGCGGTCCCGGGTTTCGACGGCGCTGACGTAATCGTCAAGCCGGCGGCCAAGGCCTGAGCGTAGGAGCGTTAACGATGCAATTGACTCTGACAGGCGGCAACGGCGGCACGATCAACGTGTCGGAAGTTGCGTTCGGCCGTGAATTCAATGAAGCGCTGGTGCACCAGGTTGTGACTGCCTATTTGGCAGGCGGCCGTGCCGGCACCGTGCAACAGAAAACCCGCGCCGAAGTATCCGGCGGTGGCAAGAAGCCGTGGAAGCAGAAGGGCACCGGTCGTGCTCGCGCTGGTTCCATTCGCTCGCCACTGTGGCGTGGTGGTGGCAAGACTTTCGCTGCCCGTCCGCAAGACTGGTCGCAGAAAGTGAACAAGAAAATGTACCGCGGCGCGATCTGCGCGATTCTGTCGGAACTGGTTCGCCAGGGCCGTCTGATCGTGGTTGACAGCTTCGCTGTCGACGCCCCGAAGACCAAGCAGCTGGTTGCCAAACTGGCCGGCATGGGCGTGGCGGATGCGCTGATCGTCACCGATAACGTTGATGAAAACCTGTACCTGGCGGCGCGCAACCTGCACACCGTCGACGTGGTTGACCCGAATGCGGTTGACCCGGTCAGCCTTATCGCTTTCGACAAAGTGATCATGACTGTTGGTGCGGTCAAGCAGTTCGAGGAGATGCTGGCATGAACCAGGAACGTCTGATGCGGGTGCTGCTGGCACCGCACGTCTCCGAAAAGGCCAACCTGTGCAGCGAAGCCAACAACACCGTGGTGTTCAAGGTGCTGCGCGATGCCGAGAAGCACGAGATCAAGACCGCCGTCGAGAAGCTGTTCGACGTCAAGGTTGAGCGCGTGACGACCGTCAACGTCAAAGGCAAGGTCAGGGGCGCCGGTCTGCGTAAAGGCCGCCGTTCGGACTGGAAGAAAGCCTACATCAAACTGGCTGAAGGCAATGCCATCAGCGTGTTTGGCGAGCAGGCCTAAGGGGTAGCGACAATGGCACTTATCAAGATGAAGCCGACCTCCCCGGGTCGCCGTTTCGTAGTGAAAGTGAAGACCGACGGCCTGTACAAAGGCGGTCCGGTTGAAGCTCTCGTCGAACGCAAAAACAAAACCGGTGGCCGTAACAACAACGGTCACATCACCACCCGTCACATCGGTGGTGGTCATCGTCAGCACTACCGCCTGGTTGACTTCAAGCGCAACAAGGACGGTATCCCGGCGAAAGTGGAACGTCTGGAATACGACCCGAACCGCACCGCACACATTGCGTTGCTGTGCTACGCCGATGGCGAGCGCCGTTACATCATTGCGCCGAAAGGTCTGCAAGTGGGTGACGTGCTGCAGAACGGTGATGCCGCGCCGATCAAGGCCGGCAACACCCTGCCGCTGCGCAACATTCCGGTCGGTTTGACCATTCACTGTATCGAGCTGAAGCCGGGCAAGGGCGCGCAGGTGGCGCGTTCGGCTGGCGCTGCCGTGCAGCTGGTCGCTCGCGAAGGCGAGTACTGCACCATTCGTCTGCGTTCGGGCGAAATGCGCAAGATTCACACCGAATGCCGCGCCACCATTGGTGAAGTCGGCAACTCCGAGCACATGCTTGAGAGCTTCGGTAAGGCCGGTGCCAAGCGCTGGCTGGGTATTCGCCCGACC
This sequence comes from uncultured Kangiella sp., assembly GCA_946480585.1. The sequence continues at coordinate 18,590 of CAMLKQ010000005.1, read as the reverse complement.
GTTCGCGGCGTCGCGATGAACCCGATCGACCACCCGATGGGTGGTGGTGAAGGTCGCAGCTCCGGTGGTCGTCACCCGACTTCGCCGTGGGGTTGGAAGACCAAGGGCAAGAAGACGCGCAAGAACAAGCGCACCGACAAGTTCATCGTGCGCCGTCGCGGCAAGTAATGTGAGGGTATTCCTGTGCCACGTTCACTGAAAAAAGGCCCGTTCATCGACCTGCATCTGCTGAAGAAGGTCGAGACGGCGGTTGCCAAAGCCGACAAGCGCCCGATCAAGACCTGGTCGCGTCGCTCGATGATTAGTCCGGAAATGGTAGGTCTGACCATTGCGGTCCATAACGGCAAGCTGCATGTGCCGGTTTATGTGTCCGACGAAATGGTTGGCCACAAGCTTGGCGAGTTCGCACCGACCCGTACGTTCAAGGGTCACGCTGCGGACAAGAAAGCCGGCAAGAAGTAAGGGGTTGAGTGATGGAAACGCAAGCCATTCATCGCGGTGCCCGTAGCTCGGCGCAGAAAGTGCGCCTGGTTGCGGATCAGATCCGCGGCCTGCCGGTCGACAAGGCTCTTAATGTGCTCGCCTACAGCGAACGCAAAGCCGCCGGTCTGGTCAAGAAAGTGCTGGAATCGGCCATTGCCAACGCCGAACACAATGATGGCGCTGACATCGACGCACTGCGCGTGTCGGCAGTGATGGTTGACGAAGGTCCGAGCTTCAAGCGGATGAGCCCGCGCGCCAAAGGCCGCGGTGATCGCATCGTCAAGCGCACCTGCCACATTCTGGTGAAGGTCTCGGATCGCCGGGGGAGCAAGTAATGGGTCAGAAAGTTAATCCGGTTGGTATCCGTCTTGGTATTACCCAACCGTGGCGCTCGACCTGGTTCGCCGAGCGGAAAGAGTTCGCCAAGTACCTGTCGGCCGACCACCAGGTTCGCACCTGGTTGAGCAAGGAACTGGCCCAGGCGCAGATCTCGCGTATCGATATCGAGCGTCCGGCCAAGACCATGAAAGTGACCATTCACACTGCTCGTCCGGGCATCGTGATTGGCAAGAAAGGCGAAGACATCGACAAGCTGCGCGCGAAAGTCGCGTCGCTGTCGGGCATGCCGACCACCCTGAACATCGAGCAAGTCCGCAAGCCGGAAATCGATGCCAAGTTGGTCGCTGACTCGGTTGCCCAGCAACTCGAGCGTCGCGTGATGTTCCGTCGTGCCATGAAGCGCGCCGTGCAGAACGCGCTGCGCGCCGGTGCCAAGGGCATCAAGATCATGTTGGCCGGTCGTCTCGGCGGCGCTGAGATCGCCCGCACCGAGTGGTACCGCGAAGGCCGTGTGCCGTTGCACACCCTGCGTGCCGACATCGACTACGCCACTGGCGAAGCCCACACCACTTACGGCGTCATCGGCGTCAAAGTGTGGATCTTCAAAGGCGAAGTGCTGGGTGATGGCCGTCCGGCAGAAGTCGTGCCGGCGCGTGAGCGGGAAGAGCAGCCGAAGCGCAAAGCTGGCGAGCGTCGTCCGGGTGGCGAGCGCAAAGCCGGTGACCGCAAGCCTGCAGGTGATCGCAAGCCGTCGGCCCGCAAGCCGGCCGCCGACAAGGCCGACAAGAGCTGAGGAACGTAAGTCATGTTGCAACCGAAACGTACCAAGTTCCGCAAGCAGATGAAGGGCCGGAATACTGGCGTTGCTACCTCCGGTAACAAAGTCAGCTTCGGCGAATTCGGCCTCAAGGCAACCAGCCGTGGCCGCCTCACTGCGCGTCAGATCGAAGCCGCTCGTCGTGCCATGGCTCGTGCCATGAAGCGTGCTGGCCGGATCTACATCCGGGTGTTCCCGGACAAGCCGATTACCCAGAAGCCGCTGGAAGTGCGTATGGGTAGCGGTAAAGGTAGCGTCGAGTACTGGGTGGCCAATATCCAGCCGGGCAAGATGCTGTATGAAGTGGAAGGCATTCCGTTTGAAGTGGTGAAAGAAGCGTTTGAGCTGGCTGCCGCCAAGCTGCCGCTGAAGACCACGATTGTGACGCGGACGGTGATGTGATGAACGCGAAAGAACTTTTGAACAAGAGCGAAGCCGAGCTCAACACTGAGCTGTCGTCGCTGCTGCGCGAGCAGTTCAACCTGCGCATGCAGGCAACGACCGGCCAGCTCAAGCAGCCACACCTGCTTCAAGTTAACCGTCGCAACATTGCCCGGGTCAAAACCGTGCTGAAGCAGAAGGCAGGTGCCTAATGAGCGAAGCAATCAAGCGTACGCTGGTCGGCAAAGTCGTCAGCGACAAAATGGACAAGTCCATTACCGTGGCCGTTGAGCGCCAGGTGAAGCACGAAAAGTACGGCAAGTACTTGAAGCGCACCACCAAGCTGCACGTCCATGACGAAAAGAATGAATGCCGTGCCGGCGATGTCGTCCGCATTCAAGAGACCCGCCCGCTGTCCAAGACCAAGTCGTGGACGCTGGTGGAAATCGTTGAACGCGCAAGCTAAGGCGGAGACGTAAACCATGATCCAGATGCAAACCATCCTGGAAGTCGCTGACAACAGCGGCGCCAAGAAAGTGATGTGCATCAAGGTGCTGGGCGGCTCGAAGCGCCGTTACGCTGGCATCGGTGATGTGATCAAGGTCTCGGTGAAGGAAGCGATTCCGCGCGCCAAGATCAAGAAAGGCGATGTTCTGAACGCCGTCGTCGTGCGCACTGCGCACGGTGTCCGTCGTCAGGATGGCTCGCTGATCCGTTTTGACAACAACGCGGCCGTGCTGCTGAACAACCAGATGCAGCCGATCGGCACGCGTATTTTCGGACCAGTGACCCGTGAACTGCGTAACGAGCAGTTCATGAAGATTGTGTCGCTGGCGCCGGAAGTGCTGTAAGGGTGACCACAATGGCAAAGATCAAATCTGGCGATGAAGTGATCGTCCTGACCGGCAAAGATAAGGGTCAGCGCGGCAAGGTCAGCGCGGTGCTCGGTGAAAAGGTTCGCGTCGAAGGCGTGAACAAGGTCAAAAAGCACCAGAAGCCGAATCCGTTGACTCAGGCGCCGGGCGGCATCGTGGAACGGGAAGCCCCGATCCATGTGTCGAACGTGGCGATTTTCAACCCGGCGACCGGCAAGGCCGATCGCGTTGGTTACAAGTTTGAAGGCGACAAGAAGGTGCGTGTGTTCAAGTCGAACGGCGCCCGGATTGACGTGTAATCGGTGAGAGAAATGGCGAAACTGCAAGGCTATTATCGTGACACCGTTGTCAAACAGCTCCAAGAGAAGTTTGGCTACCAGTCAGTCATGCAAGTCCCACGTATCACCAAAATCACCTTGAACATGGGTGTTGGTGACGCGGTCGGCGACAAGAAAATTTTGGATAACGCAGTGGCCGATATGACCGCTATTGCCGGCCAGAAGCCGGTGGTCACCAAGGCCCGCAAGTCGATCGCGAACTTCAAGCTTCGTGACGGCATGCCGATCGGCTGCAAGGTGACCCTGCGTGGCGAACGCATGTGGGAATTCCTCGAGCGTCTGATTTCGATCGCGCTGCCGCGCGTTCGTGACTTCCGCGGTGTCAGCGGCAAGTCGTTCGACGGTCGTGGCAACTACTCGCTCGGTTTGAAGGAACAGATCATGTTCCCGGAAATCGATTACGACAAAGTCGACAAGGTCCGTGGTATGGACATCACCATCACCACTACCGCTCAGACTGATGAAGAAGGCCGTGCTCTGCTGGCCGCCTTCCAGTTCCCGTTCCGCAATTAAGGGGCTTTGACAAATGGCAAAAACCTCGATGATTGAGCGCGAAAAGCGTCGCGCTGCGCTGGTCAAGAAGTACGCGGCCAAGCGCGCGGAACTGAAGGCCAAGATCGCTCACCCGGCGACTTCCGATGAAGAGCGTTGGGCTGCCCTGGTAGCACTGCAAAAGCTGCCGCGTGACTCGGCTTCGATTCGTCAAAAGAATCGTTGCAGCATCACCGGTCGACCGCACGGTTACCTGCGCAAATTCGGCCTCTCCCGTATCAAGCTGCGTGAAGCGGCGATGCGCGGCGAAGTTCCTGGTCTCACCAAGGCCAGCTGGTAAGGTTGGCGCGGAGTTTTAGACGATGAGCATGCAAGATCCCATCGCCGATATGCTGACGCGCGTCCGCAATGCGCAATCAGCCGGCAAAAAAGTGGTGACCATGCCTGGTTCCAAGCTGAAGCTTGCAATCGCGAAAGTGTTGCAGGACGAAGGCTATGTGGCCGGTGTGGAACAGGCTTCGGTCGACGGCAAGAATGTCCTGACGATCAACCTGAAGTATTTCGAAGGCAAACCCGTGATTGTGCGCCTTGAGCGCGTCTCGCGTCCGGGTCTGCGTGTGTACAAGAGCCTCAGCGATCTGCCGAAAGTCATGGGCGGTCTGGGTGTCGCAATCGTCTCCACCTCCAAAGGTGTGATGAGCGATCGCGCCGCACGCGCCGCCGGTCACGGCGGTGAAGTGCTGGCCTACGTAGCATAAGGAGCAGCGAAGATGTCGCGTGTCGGTAAAAAACCGATTGAGCTCCCGAAAGGCGTAGAGCTGTCGGTAAAAGACAAAGTGATCACGGTCAAAGGCGCGAAGGGCTCGCTGAGCCACACGCTGCACGATGCCGTGGAAGTGAAAGTGGAAGGCAATGTGGTGTCGTTTGCCCCGCGCGCCGGCTTTGAAAAAGCCAACGTGCAGGCCGGTACCGCTCGCGCGCTGGTCAACAACTTGGTGACCGGCGTCAGCCAAGGCTTCACTCGCAAACTGAATCTGGTCGGCGTGGGTTTCCGCGCGGCCGTTCAAGGCAAGAACCTGAACCTGACCCTCGGTTTCTCGCACCCGGTGGTGTTTGAGATTCCGGAAGGTCTGACTGTGACCTGCCCGACCCAGACCGAAATTCTGGTCGCCGGTACGGACAAGCACGCGGTCGGTCAGGCTGCCGCCAACATCCGTGGTTTCCGTCCGCCGGAGCCGTATCAGGGCAAAGGCGTGCGCTACGACAACGAAGTCGTGGTGCTGAAAGAAGCCAAGAAGAAGTAAGGTGTAGATATGGACAAGAAACTGACTCGTCTCCGTCGCGCCGCTGCCACCCGCCGTCGCATTGCCGATCTGGGTGCCAACCGGCTGGTGGTGCATCGCACCCCGCGCCATATCTACGCACAACTGATCTCCGGCGAAACCGGTCAGGTCGTTTGCGCTGCTTCGACTGTCGAAGAAGCGGTGCGTGGCGCGGTCAAGTACACCGGCAATGTCGAAGCTGCTGCAAAGATTGGCGAGCTGATCGCCGAGCGCGCACTGGCCAAGGGCGTCACCACTGTCGCCTTCGACCGCTCGGGCTTCCAGTATCACGGTCGCGTCAAGGCGCTGGCAGAAGCCGCTCGCGCCAAAGGCCTCCAGTTCTAAGGGTTTGAAGATGGCTATGAAAGAGCAGCAACAAACCAGCACCGACGGTATGGTCGAGAAACTGGTTGCCGTTAACCGCGTCGCCAAGGTCGTCAAAGGTGGTCGGATTTTCTCGTTCACCGCGCTGACCGTGGTTGGCGATGGCCAGGGCCGTATCGGCTATGGCCGCGGCAAGGCCCGTGAAGTGCCGGCCGCGATCGCCAAGGCGATGGAACAGGCCAAGCGCAACATGGTTCGTGTCGAACTGAAAGACGGCCACACTCTGCAGCACCCGGTCAAAGCCAATCACGGCGCCTCGATCGTGTTCATGCAGCCGGCCTCGCAAGGTACCGGTATCATCGCCGGTGGTGCGATGCGCGCCGTGTTCGAAGTGCTGGGCGTCAAGAACGTGCTGGCCAAGAGCTACGGTTCGACCAACGCCGTCAACGTCGTTCGCGCCACTGTCAAGGCGCTGACCGACATGTCGTCGGCTGAGGCAATCGCAGCCAAGCGCGGCAAGACCGTTGAACAGATTCTGGGTTAATCGCCATGGCTAAAACCATCAAAGTTACGCAAGTGCGTTCGCAGTTTCACAAGCAGCCGAAGCATCGTGCCACGATGCTCGGTCTGGGCCTGAAGCGGATGCATCAAACTGTTGAGCTGATCGACACGCCGGCTGTGCGCGGCATGATCAATCAGGTCTATTACATGGTGAAGGTCGAGGAGTAATCCATGCGCCTGAACGAAATTTCCCCGGCCTTCGGCAGCAAGAAAAAGCCGAAGCGTCTGGGTCGTGGTATCGGCTCGACCGACGGTAAAACCGCTGGCAAGGGTCACAAGGGTCAACACGCTCGTAAGAGCCCGCAGCACATGATCGGCTTCGAAGGCGGTCAGATGCCGATGGCCCGTCGTTTGCCGAAGTTCGGTTTCACCTCGCTGAAGAAGCTCAAGCACGCTGAAGTGCGCCTGAGCGAGCTGGCGCTGGTACCGGGCGAGCTGATTGACTTGCTGACGCTGAAAGCTGCGAACGTTGTCGCTGCTGACGCCAACTCGGCCAAAATCGTCCTCTCCGGCACGATTTCGCGCGCTGTCACCGTCAAAGGTGTGCGCGTGACCGAAGGCGTTCGCAACGCGATTGTCGCTGCTGGTGGCAAAGTTGAAGACGCTGAGGAAGCCAAGTAATGGCGAACGTCGGCGGCATGGCTAACAAGCTCGGTGGCGGCCTGACTGAACTGCGTAAGCGCATCCTGTTTTTGGTGGGTGCGCTGATCGTGTTCCGTATTGGTGCCTACGTGCCGGTTCCTGGCGTCGACAGCAGTGTGCTTGCGCAGCTCATGGAGCAGCAGCAGGGCACGCTGCTGGCGCTGTTCAACGTGTTTTCCGGTGGCGCGCTGGAGCGGGCCTCGGTGTTCGCGCTCGGCATCATGCCGTACATCTCGGCCTCAATCATCATTCAGGTGATGGGCTTTGTGTACGAGCCGCTGAAAGCGTTGAAGAAAGAAGGCGAAGCCGGTCGGCGCAAGCTGATGCAGTACACCCGCTACGGCACGGTGCTGCTGGCCACCTTCCAGGCAACTTCGATCGCGTTGAACTTCCCGAATTTCGCACCAGGTCTGGTGCCGAATCCGGGCTTTGCATTCTATTTCGGCGCCGTGGTGTCGTTGGTGACCGGTACGATGTTCCTGATGTGGCTCGGTGAGCAGATCAACGAACGCGGTATCGGCAACGGTATCTCGATGCTGATTTTTGCCGGCATTGTTGCTGGCATGCCGACCGCGCTGGGTCAGACCTTTGAGAACGTTCGTCAAGGTGAGCTGTCGTTCATCTCGTTGATCATTCTGGTCGCGATCGTGGTGGTGGTGACGGCGGTAGTGATTTTCATCGAGCGCGGCCAACGCCGTCTGGTGGTGAATTACGCCAAGCGTCAACAAGGTCGGAAAGTGTTTCAGGCCCAGCAGAGCCATCTGCCGCTGAAAATCAACATGGCGGGTGTGATCCCGGCGATTTTTGCATCGTCGATCATTTTGTTCCCGGCGACGTTGGTGCAGTGGTTTGGTGGTCAGGGTGACGGCGTGGTGACGGGCTTCCTGCAGGATGTCTCGGCCACTCTCAGCCCGGGCCAGCCGCTTTACCTGTTGCTGTACGCAGCCGGTATTGTGTTCTTCAGCTTCTTCTATACCGCGATCGTGTTTAACCCGCGCGATATCGCTGAGAACCTGAAGAAGAGCGGTGCTTTCCTGCCGGCCATTCGCCCGGGCGAGCAGACCGCCAAGTACATCGACAAGGTAGTGACCCGGTTGACCCTGGTTGGTGCCTTGTACATGACGGCAGTGTGTTTGTTGCCGGAAGCGATGATTCAGATTTGGAACGTGCCGTTCTATTTCGGTGGCACTTCCTTGCTGATTATTGTGGTCGTGGTCATGGACTTCATGGCCCAGGTGCAAGCGCACCTGATGTCTCAGCAGTACGAATCGCTGCTGAAGAAAGCCAATTTCCGCGGTATCGGTCCGGCTGGCCAGTTGCGCCAGAACTGATACCAAGGTACAAGCCGGAAGGCCGGCAAAGACAGAGTTCGAGGAGTGCCAAGATGAAAGTTCGTGCATCGGTAAAGGCTATCTGCCGCAAGTGCAAGATCGTCCGCCGTGATGGCGTGGTCCGGGTGGTCTGCGAGACCGCCAAGCACAAGCAGCGTCAGGGCTAAGCCTTCGATTTGGTTAGAAAAGTTGCAATCTGGCAGGAGCGCGGCTAAAATCCCGCGCCCTTCTGCCAGCCAACTCAGGTTAGGAGTTTTATTCCATGGCTCGTATTGCCGGCGTCAACATCCCGGTCAACAAGCACACGGTGATCGCGCTGACCGCCATTTATGGCATCGGTCGCACCCGTGCGCAAAGCATCTGTGCCTCGGCTGGCATCGCTCCCACCATGAAGGTGAAAGAGCTGAATGAAGCCCAGGTCGAATCGCTGCGTACCGAAGTGGCCAAGTTCACGGTCGAGGGTGACCTGCGCCGGGAAGTGTCCATGAGCATCAAGCGTTTGATGGACCTCGGTTGCTACCGCGGCATTCGTCACCGCAAGGGCCTGCCGGTTCGCGGTCAGCGTTCCAAGACCAATGCTCGTACCCGCAAGGGCCCGCGCAAGCCGATCAAAGTCTAAGTTTGATATCCCGGGATTAATACGATGGGTAAATCTCCTGCTGCTGCGCGTACCACGCGCAAGCGCGTAAAAAAGCACGTTGTTGACGGCATGGCGCACATCCACGCCTCGTTCAACAACACGATCGTGACCATTACTGACCGTCAGGGTAACACCCTGAGCTGGGCTACCGCTGGTGGTTCGGGCTTCCGCGGCTCGCGTAAAAGCACCCCGTTTGCTGCCCAGGTTGCGGCTGAGAAAGCCGGCACCGCTGCCAAGGAATACGGCCTGAAGAACCTCGAAGTGTTCGTCAAGGGCCCTGGCCCGGGTCGTGAATCCGCGGTGCGCGCGCTGAACGCAGTGGGTTACAAGATCACCAACATCACTGACGTCACCCCGATTCCGCATAACGGCTGCCGTCCGCCGAAAAAGCGTCGCGTCTAACCTTTTTCGGACAGAATCTCGGAGTAAAGCATCATGGCTCGTTATATCGGCCCGAAAGTCAAACTGTCGCGTCGCGAAGGTACCGATCTCGGTCTCAAGAGCGGCGTCCGCGCGATCGAAAGCAAGTGCCGCGATCGCCTGAACAAGAAGCCTGGTCAGCACGGTGACAAGGCCCAGCGTCTGTCGGACTACGGCGTTCAGCTGCGTGAAAAGCAAAAGGTTCGTCGTATTTACGGCATCCTCGAGCGTCAGTTCAGCAACTACTACAAGCAAGCGTCTTCGGGCAAAGGCAACACTGGCGAGACCCTGTTGCAACTGCTGGAAAGCCGTTTGGACAACGTTGTTTACCGCGCCGGTTTCGGTGCCACTCGCGCCGAAGCGCGCCAGCTGGTGTCGCACCGTTCGATCGCTGTGAACGGCCGCGTCGTCAACTTCCCGAGCTTCCAGATTCAGCCGGGCGACGTCGTTGAAGTCCGCGAAAAGGCCAAGAGCCAGCTGCGCATCAAAGCCGCGCTGGAACTGGCGGCACAGCGCGAAAAAGCGCATTGGGTCGAAGTCGACGAGAGCAAGATGGTTGCCACCTTCAAGGCGGTGCCGGAGCGTTCGGACCTGTCGGCCGAGATCAACGAAGCGCTGATCGTCGAACTGTACTCCAAGTAATCCTTGTCCCGGCTGATCAACTGGTCAGTCGGGGCGATTCCAGTCTTAGGAGACGCCTGAACCATGCACGGCAACGTGACCGAATTGCTGAGACCGCGCCAGATCAAGATCGAGAGCCAGGGCAGCGCGAGCGCCCGTATCGTCCTCGAGCCGTTCGAGCGTGGCTTCGGCCACACGCTGGGCAATGCGCTGCGTCGCATTCTGCTCTCGTCGATGCCGGGTTGTGCCGCGGTCGAAGCCGAGATCGACGGCGTCCTGCACGAGTACTCCACGCTGGAAGGCGTGCAGGAAGATGTCATTGAAATCCTGCTGAACCTGAAGGGTTTGGCTGTTGTATTGGAAGACCGCGACGAAGCCACCGTCACGCTGCAGAAGAGCGGCGAAGGCGTGGTCAAGGCGTCCGACCTGCAACTGATCAATGGCGTCAAGATCCTGAATCCTGACCATGTCATCGCGCACCTGACCAAAGGTGGCCGTTTGAACATGACCATCAAGTTGGCGCGCGGCATGGGCTATCAGCCGGCCAGCAACCGCCGTTTGGTGGAAGAAAACGAGCGCCCGATCGGCCGCCTGCTGCTGGATGCTTCGTTCAGCCCGGTCCGTCGCGTCGCTTACGTGGTCGAAGCCGCTCGCGTTGAGCAGCGCACCGACCTCGACAAGCTGATCATCGATCTGGAAACCAACGGTACGATCCAGCCGGAAGAAGCGATCCGTCGCGCTGCCACCATTCTGCAGCAGCAACTGGCCGCTTTCGTCGAGCTGAAAGATGAGCGTACGGTTGAGACCAAGAAAGCAGAGCCGGCGTTTGATCCGATTCTGCTGCGTCCGGTCGACGATCTGGAGCTGACGGTCCGTTCGGCCAACTGCCTGAAGACCGAAAACATTCACTACATCGGTGATCTGGTTCAGCGCACCGAAGTGGAATTGCTCAAGACCCCGAACCTGGGCAAGAAGTCGCTTACCGAAATCAAGGACGTGCTGGCTGCGCACGGCTTGTCGCTCGGCATGCGCCTTGAGAACTGGCCGCCGGCCAGCTTGCTCAGCGAGCAGAACTGAGATTGAACTGTCGGCCGCGAGGCCAGCGAGATTAGAAGGAAAGTACCATGCGTCACCTTTGCAGCGGTCGCGCGTTTTCGCGCACCAGCGCTCACCGCAGCGCCATGTTCCGCAACATGGCTAACTCGCTGGTTGAGCATGAAGTCATTCGTACCACCCTGCCGAAAGCCAAAGAGCTGCGTCGCGTCATTGAGCCGCTGATCACCTTGGCCAAGCAGGACAACCACGCCAACCGCCGTCTGGCTTTCGACCGTACCCGTTCGAAAGAAGCCGTGCAGAAGCTGTTCGGTGAGCTCGGCAAGCGTTACGAAGGTCGCCCGGGTGGCTACCTGCGTATCCTGCACGCTGGCTTCCGTACTGGTGACAAAGCCGAAATGGCCATCGTCGAGCTGGTTGACCGTCCGCAAGTGGACGTCGAACCGGTCGATGTCGAAGCCAAAGCCGAGTAATACTGCGCCGCTGTATTGATGGTGCAAAAAACAAAACCGCCTTCAGGGCGGTTTTGTTTTTGGTGAGCATAAGAAGTTGGCTCTGTTTGCAGCGACTTTGTTATAGCACACAGATTTTTCGCCAATCCGGCTTACGCGACAGCCGTTCGTGCAGCGAATGTTTCGCCGCCATGTCTGTCAATGGCAACGCGGCGCGCGAATCTGCTGTGGTGCTGAGTCAGCGTGCCTTCCGATGGCGTGAAGAGGGTTTGTGGTGGCAAGCAGGCAGAGACGAGGCGATTTAACGATGGCAGCGCAGGGGTCGGCATTGTGGTTCTGGCGGCTGGCGTTCGCGGTGAGCCTGCTCGCTGTCGGCTACGGTTCGCTGGTGCCCGGCGACACGCTGCCACCGATCGCGAGTAACGACAAACTGCTGCATCTGTTGGGGCATGGCGGTATCGCGTTTTGCGCGGCGTTGGCGTTTCCACGCCACTGGCGGTGGTTGCTGCTGCTGTTACCGATCTACGGCGCCGGCTTGGAAGTTCTGCAAACCTGGGTACCGAATCGCAGTTTCGATTGGCACGATATGGTGGCAAATGTCAGCGGTGTGGTGCTGGCTTTTGCGCTGGTCTGGCTTTGGCGGCGTTACCAGCAGCGCTGAAACGCGAACGCGCTGGCGGTCGCGAGTACGTGAGCTTTCGCAACGATTGATGCCTGCTGACGGCGTTCGGTTCGTCGTCGCTGTCACCTCTCAAAACAAAAGGCCGGTCTTGACCGGCCTTTTGCTTTTCAGACGTTGCCGCGCGCTATTTGCCTTTGTTGTGGGCTTTGTCGAGGATAGGTTTCAGGAACCGCGCCGTGTGCGACGTTTTGCTTTTCGCCACCTGCTCCGGCGTGCCGGCCGCGATGATCTGGCCGCCGCCGTTGCCGCCTTCCGGGCCCAAATCGACAATCCAGTCCGCCGTTTTGATGACATCCAGATTGTGCTCGATGACGACAATGGTGTTGCCGTGATCACGCAGCTCGTGCAGCACTTTCAGCAGCTGCTTGACGTCGTGGAAATGCAGGCCGGTGGTCGGCTCGTCCAGGATGTACAAGGTGTTGCCGGTATCACGCCGTGACAATTCCTTGGCCAGTTTGACCCGCTGCGCTTCACCGCCCGACAAGGTTGTTGCCGATTGGCCGAGCGTGATATAGCTCAGGCCGACATCGACCAGCGTTTGCAGTTTTTTGGCGATGGCGGGCACGGCGTCAAAGAATGCTCGGGCATCTTCGACCGTCATCGCCAGCACTTCCGAAATGTTTTTGCCCTTGTACTGTACGCCGAGCGTTTCGCGGTTGTAGCGCTGGCCCTTGCAGACATCGCAGGGCACGTAGATGTCCGGTAGGAAGTGCATCTCGACCCGCAATACGCCATCGCCTTCGCAGGCCTCGCAGCGGCCACCTTTGACGTTGAACGAGAACCGGCCCGGACCGTAGCCGCGCGCCCGCGCTTCCTTGGTTTCGGAAAACAACTCGCGGATCGGTGTGAACAGACCGGTGTAGGTCGCCGGGTTCGAGCGCGGCGTCCGGCCAATCGGGCTCTGATCGATGTCGACGACCTTGTCGAACAGTTCCAGCCCTTCGATGCTGTCATACGGCGCCGGTTGATCGGCTTCGGCACCATTCAGTTCGATGGCGGCGATGCGATAAAGCGTGTCGTTGATCAGCGTTGATTTGCCTGAACCGGAGACGCCGGTGACGCAGGTGAACAAGCCGACCGGGATTTCCAGATCGACCTGCTTCAGGTTGTTGCCGCTGGCGCCGTGCAGCACCAGCATCCGGTCCTTGTCGACCGGCGTGCGTGCTTTGGGCACGGCGATTTCCAGTTTGCCGGACAGGTATTTACCGGTCAGCGAATCCTTGGCGCTGCAAATTTTGTCGTAGCTGCCGGCGGCGACCACGGTGCCGCCGTGGACACCGGCGCCGGGGCCGATATCGACAATGAAATCCGCCGAACGGATGGCGTCTTCGTCGTGTTCGACCACGATCACGGTGTTGCCGAGATCGCGCAGGTAATTGAGCGTGTGCAGCAGCCGTTCGTTGTCGCGTTGGTGCAGACCAATCGATGGCTCGTCCAGGATGTACATGACGCCAACCAGACCGGCGCCGATCTGCGAGGCCAAGCGGATGCGCTGCGCTTCGCCGCCGGACAGCGTTTCGGCGCTGCGATCGAGCGTCAGGTATTCCAGACCGACGTTGACCAGAAAGCCAAGCCGCGCCGAAATTTCTTGCAGGATCTTGCTGGCAATCTTGCCGCGCTGGCCGGTCAGCTTCAGGTTGTCGCAAAACTCCTTGCACTGGGCGACCGACAGCGAGGTCGCTTCCGGCAAACTCAGTTTCTTGATTTTGACGTTGCGGGCGCCTTCGTTCAGACGCGAGCCGCCGCAATCCGGGCAGGGCCGGGTGGTCATGAACCGCGACAGTTCGTCGCGGATCTGTTGCGATTCGGTTTCCCGGTAGCGCCGATCGAAATTGGCGACGATGCCTTCGAACGGATGCCGGCGCACGACGGTGTCGCCACGATCATTGAAGTAATGGAAGTCGATGATCTCGCGGCCGCTGCCGTACAGCACCACGTCCTGGGCTTTCTTGCTCAGCTTCTTGAACGGGGTGTCGAGCTCGAATTTGAAATGCTTGGCGAGGCTGCGCAGCATGTGAAAGTAAAACACATTGCGCTTGTCCCAGCCGCGAATCGCGCCGTCTTCGAGCGACTTGTCCGGGTCCGACACGATGCGCTTTGGATCAAAGAACGAGTCCATGCCCAAGCCGTCACAGGTCTGGCAGGCGCCGGCCGGGCTGTTGAACGAGAAAATTTTCGGTTCGAGTTCGGTCAGCGCAAAGCCGCACTGCGGACAGGCGTGCTTGGCCGAGAACAGCAGCTCTTCTTTTTTGTCTTTCGCGGATGCCGGTTCGTCCATGAACGCGACTTTGACGATGCCGTCGGCGAGCTTCAATCCGGTTTCAATCGATTCGGCCAGCCGCTGTGCCTGATCGGCACGCACCTTGAACCGGTCGATCACCACTTCGATGGTGTGCTTGCTGCGCGCATCGAGTTTCGGCGCGTCAGCGAGTTCAACGACCTGACCATTGATGCGGGCGCGGACAAAGCCTTTACCGCGCAATTCCACCATGAGGCCCAGATGCTCACCCTTGCGGTCCTGAATCACCGGCGCGAGCAACATCAGCTTGGTGTCTTCCGGCAATTCCAGAATCCGGTCGACCATTTGCGACACGGTCTGGGCATCGAGTTTGCTGCCGTGGGTCGGGCAGTGTGGTTCGCCTACGCGCGCGTACAGCAGACGCAAGTAGTCGTAAATTTCGGTGACCGTGCCGACCGTCGAGCGCGGGTTGTGCGAGGTCGATTTCTGTTCGATCGAAATCGCTGGCGACAAGCCTTCGATGTGATCGACATCCGGCTTTTCCATCAGGCTCAGGAACTGGCGCGCGTAGGCCGACAGCGACTCGACGTAACGGCGCTGGCCTTCGGCGTACAGCGTGTCAAACGCCAGCGACGATTTGCCGGAACCGGACAAGCCGGTGATGACAATCAATTTGTCGCGCGGCAACTCGAGATCAACGTTCTTGAGGTTGTGCGTGCGCGCACCACGAATCAGGATCTTGTCCATGCGTATCGGTTCTGCCGAGGCTGGTCTGCGAAAACACCGCGCCGGGCCGGCGCGGCAAAAGCTGGTACTATAGCGGCCCTGACAATTTCACGCCCACTGCCATCTTTCCTTTTGCCGGCATGATTCCTGACACCTGTCTGACAGCAGTGCAATCCGGGCCGCACGGCGGTGCCGGACAACGCAACCGTTCCAACGTGGCGCTGCCGGCATGAACCTCGACCGCACACTCACCGCTACCGAACGCCGTACCGCGTTCGCCTTGGCCGCCATCGTGGCGTTCCGGATGCTCGGCTTGTTCATGCTGTTGCCGGTGATGACCACTTACGGTGGCGCGCTGGCCGGCTACACCCCGGCCTTGGCGGGGCTGGCGGTCGGCATCTACGGCTTTACCCAGGCGTGTTTGCAGATTCCGTTGGGCCGGCTGTCTGATACGTGGGGCCGCAAGCCGGTGATCACGCTCGGGCTGGTGTTGTTTGCGCTCGGCGCGCTGGTGGCGGCGCTGTCCGATCACATCATTGGCGTCATCATCGGCCGCGCCATTCAGGGCGCTGGGGCGGTGTCGAGCGCGGCGCTGGCGCTGGCGGCCGACGCCACGGCCGAGCACCGGCGCAGCAAGGTTATGGCCATCATCGGTATCAGCATCGGTGGCGCGTTCATTCTGGCGTTTCTCGGCGGTCCGCTGCTGGCGTCGTTTGGTGGTTTGCCGGCGGTGTTCTGGGCGACAGTCGCGCTGGCGCTGCTGAGTCTGTTGCTGGTGCTGATGACGGTGCCAGCGGCGCCACCGGCGGCCAGTGCCGGCGATGGTCAGGCGCGCTGGGCGACACTGTGGCCGCTGCTGCGGCGCGGTGATCTGCCGCGGCTCAGCGTTGGCATTTTTGCGCTGCATTTCGTCATGACGGCGCTGTTCATGGTGCTGCCGATGAAGCTGGTGGGCTTTGGCATCGACCGTGCCGACCACGCCAGTGTCTATCTGCCGGTGTTGATCGGCGGCGTACTGTTGATGGGGCCGCTGCTGCGGATCGCCGAACGGCGCAGCCTGCACAAACCGATCCTGCTGCTCTGTTTGCCGCTGCTCGCGCTGGCGCTGACGGTGCTCGCGTTGCCGTCGTTGAGCGTGGTCATCGTCGGCTTGGTGCTGTACTTCGCGGCATTCAATTGGCTGGAAGCGTCGTTGCCGTCGTGGTTGTCGCGCATCGTGCCAGCCGGCCACAAAGGCACGGCAATGGGCTTCTATGCCAGCGCCCAGTTTCTCGGTGCGTTTGCCGGCGGTGCGCTCGGTGGCGTGCTGATGCAATGGCATGGGCCGACGGCGGTGCTGGTCGCCGGCGTCGCGATGGTGTTGCTGTGGTTGCTGTTTGCGCTCGGCCAACAGCCGTTGCCGGATTGGCGCACCACGCAGCTGCCCGCTACCGGTGACGCGCTCGCGGCCACCGCGGCAAAATTGCGTGCGCTTGATGGCGTCATCGAAGTCATTCCGCAACCGGAACAGCAAGCGGTGGCGCTGCGTTACGACGCACGCCGGGTCAACGAGCAGCAATTGACCGATGTCATCACCGGCAAGTGAGCCCGCTCAGGGCCGCGCGGTCTGTGCCAGCGGCAACCGGATCTCGGCGACACAGCCGCCACCGTCGCGATTGCGCAACTGCAAACTGCCGTCATGGGCTTCGGCGATCTGCCGGCTGAGCACCAGGCCGATGCCCGAGCCTCCGGTTTTGGTGGAGTAGAACGGCACAAACACATTGCTGCTGTTGCCAAGGCCATCGCCGCGATCGGCAATTTGCAGGCACAGTTGCGCATGCTCGGTGTGCGCCAGCACTTCAATCGCGCCAACGGCGCCCGATGCCTGCATCGCTTCATGGGCGTTCTTCAACACGTTGATCAACAGTTGCTCCAGTTGCACCGGGTCGGCGAACAGCTGGGCCGCGCTGATTGCTGCTGCGTCGGATTGCTGAATGGCGAGTGGCCGGCTCGGCAACAGTTGCGGCAAGCGCTGCAGCAGCGCTGCTACCGCCAGCGGTCGCCGATTCGGCGGTGGCAGTCGAGCGAGATCAGCGTAACGGCGGATGAACTCGGTCAGGCTTTGTGAACGCTGCTGGATCAATTGCAGACCGTCGTGCAGGTCGCGCTGCAATTCTTGCTGCCACTCACTCTGCAATGTCAGATCCGGCGCGTCGGCGGTTTTGCGCAGCAAGTCATCGAGGCTGGCGCTGACCGAGGCGATGGGTGCCAGCGAGTTGTTCACTTCATGGCTCAGGACCCGGATCAAGCGTTTCCAGGCGTTCAATTCTTCGGCACGCAGCACCCGTTTCAAATCGGTAATGAACAACAAATGCTGGCTACGGCCCTGTTCGCGAAATTGCTCTGCCTGCACACGCCAGACCCCGCTCACGTTGCCAAACCGGTGTTCCAGCACCGTCGGCAGCTGACAGTCCAGCAGCGCTCGCAGCTGCAATTCATCGGCGTTGCGGCGACGCAGGACCGTCCAATCGTCACCGAGCAGTTGGCAGGCCGCTGGATTGGCCAGCGTCAGTTGCAGACGATCATCAAAGGCGAGAATCGCCACGTCGATATCGCGGATGACTTTGTCGAGCAGGTGCTGGGTTTCTTCGGTGCGCAGTCGCTGATCGCGCAGCTTTTGCGCCAGTGTGTTGATCTCGCGCACCAGCTCGCCGTAGCCACCGGTGTCGCCATCATTGCGGCCGCGCAAACTGAAATCACCGAGCCGCACGGCCTCGACCAGATTGCTCAGCTTGCGTAGCTGATTGACCAGCCGTTGCCGCACATACCAGGCGCTGCCGAGCCAGCAGACCAGCAGCAGTGCCGTCAACAACACCGCTGGATGAAAACTGAGCCAAGCCTGTTGCCATAACTGCCACAGCAACAGCGCCGTTGCCGGCAACCCGGCCAGCAATACCACCAACGCCATCCGGTTTTCGACCGCTCGCCACGACCGCCGCGGTGCCGACAGGCTGGCCGACACGCGGCTCGATGGCGCCGGCGCAGTGGCTGCCGTGGGCGAAAGTGTCGCGTTTGCCTCGGTGGCAGTCGCGGTGGCAGTTGCGGCCGTGCGAGCGTCGGTCATAGCTGGAATTTCTCCAGCCGACGGTAGAACGCCGAGCGGCTCAGGCCCAGCGCTTTGGCGGCAGCGAGCGCATTGCCGTCATGCTTTTTCAGCGCCGCGACCAGCAAGCGCTTTTCCACTTCTTCCAGCGTCAGCTCCTGTTCCAGTGTGGCGCTTGCGGTCAGTGTACGGTCGTTGTCGATTTCGCTGTCCGGCAAGGCCAGATCTGCGCGCTGGATCAATTGTCCACGCGCCAGCAGCACGGCGCGCTCCAGACAATGACGCAGTTCGCGCACATTGCCCGGCCACGCGTAGCGGCGCAGCGCATCGAGCGCGTCGACGGCAAAGCCGCGGCAATCGCGCCGGTATTTGCCGGCATAGCGCTGCAGAAAATGTTCGGCCAGCAGAACAATGTCATCGCCACGGGCGCGCAGCGGCGGCACCGTCAGCTCAATGCCGCTGAGCCGATACAGCAGGTCCTGGCGGAACTTGCCGTCCCGCACCAGCGCCGGCAGATCGGCATTGGTCGCCGCAATGATGCGAACATTGACCTGCTGGCTGCGGCTGCTGCCGACTTTTTCAAACTGGCCGCTTTCGAGTACGCGCAGCAACTTGGCCTGTTGCGGCAGCGGCAGGTTGCCGACTTCATCAAGAAACAACGTGCCGCCATCGGCCAACTCAAAGCGACCGAGCCGGGTTTCCTTGGCGTCAGTGAACGCGCCTTTCTGGTGGCCGAACAATTCGCTTTCGAACAGCGATTCCGGAATGGC
>CAMLKQ010000004.1 GCA_946480585.1 uncultured Kangiella sp. | reverse complement strand
TCACCGAGTTGCCAGAAGCCATTTTGATCACTCACCGCCAGCAATCGGCCGTGCGCATCAAAATCTGGCTGCAACACGGAAATGTCAACGCCGCCGGCCAGTAGTCGACTCGATGAGAGCTGCATTCCGTCTTCAACATCCGCCGCCATCAACCGGGTTTCATCCCACGGCATGAACGGATGTGACCACTGCAACCAAACCAGTTGCTGACCATCGCCAGAAAACGCCGGCGCAGCGTAGAAGTCAGCCCCCTCGGCAAGTACCCGGACTTCACCGTTACGCGCCAACGCGACCAGATCGTTGTATACACCATCCGGCAAATGGCACTCACGGACAGCACAGCACCATGCACCACTCGGGTGCCAACAAAAATCGGCATAACGTACAGAACGCGCGGGTTGTGATGGCGGCGTCAATGCCAGCAATGCGCCGTCAACGGTTCGCAGCCAGACTTGCTGATCAGGGTCGGCACAGAACACCAGATCGCCTCGCCACACGGCAAACTCGCCACCACCGTACTCATGTACCCGTGAACGGACACTGAGCGTATCCGGGGTCAAATCGGTCGTGCCATTGGCTTGGTTCCAGCGGACAATGACGCCACGGCCTTGCGCCTGTGGGCGCTGCTCCAGCCAGTACAGCGATTCCCCCTCATGACGCAACAAGCTTCGCCGCGTCGCACCGGCGATGACCGCATCGACGGGTAGCGGTTGGCTCACCAACTCACGCTCCACGCTTGTTCATGCAACGCCGTCACCCCTTTGGCGGCAAAGCGAGGTTCATGGCTCAGGATATCGTGGTCCATCAGCTGAATTCGCTTCGCATCGGCATAAAGCGCTGCGACTTCTTCCGGAGGTACGGAGAACGGCGGACCTGCCATCTGGTTTTGCGGATAAACCAACGTGATCAGCAAGAGCTGTGCCTGTGGCAGCAAGGAGCGCAAATGCTGCACATAGGGCTTGCGCATCGATTCAGGCAGCGCAATCAGCGCCGCGCGATCGTAAATATGCTCGCAACCCGCCACATGCTCGGCTGACATGGCAAAAAAATCACCGCAGTAAATCGTGTAGCGGCCGGCACTAAAGCGGGTCAACGCCCCTTGCTGTTGCTGAACCGGCACAAGACCCTGTTCGGCAAAAAAAGCCTTGACCGCCAACTCGCTGAGCTCGACGCCGATTACGGCATGGCCACGTTCCGCGAGCCAAACCATGTCCAACGACTTGCCGCACAGCGGCACGAAAACCGACGCTGCCGGATCAGGCGCAAATGGTGGCCATAAAGTCACTAGCTTGGGATGCGGGCGTGGCAAATGAAAGCCGGTTTCGCCACGCTGCCATCGGGTCTGCCAAAACGCGTCTTCCATCAGCCCAGCCTTTACGCCTTGTGGTCAACGCTTGAATGCGTGCGTGCTGCTACCACGCTGCCACCAACGCAGCAGCAATTTGTCGGCGGTCATCAGCGCCGCTAACGACAGGCGGTCCGCCAGCGTCTTGCGGAATTCATAGTTCACTTCATAGACATCGTGACTGTCATAAAGCGACTGCAGTAGGGCATCCGACGTCTGCAATTCATCAACCAAGCCGAGCTCGAGTGCTTGGGTGCCATACCAATGTTCGCCGGTTGCCACTTTTTCGATATCGACCGCACCACGGTGCTGTTGGATATAGGCTTTGAACAGCCGATGTGTGTCTTCCAACTCCTGCTGGAATTTGCGCCGGCCTTCATCACTGTTTTCACCAAACATGGTCAGGGTCCGTTTGAACTGACCCGCAGTGTGCTGTTCGTAATCGATGTCAAACCGCTTCAGCAAGCGATTGAAGTTGGGCAGCTCAGCAACCACGCCAATCGATCCAATCACGGCAAAGGGGGCCGAAACTATCTTGTCTGCGACACAGGCCATCATGTAACCGCCGCTGGCGGCAATCTCGTCTACCACTGCGGTCAACGGCAAGCCTGCATCACGAATGCGCTGCAACTGCGACGCCGCATGACCGTAGCTGTGCACCAGGCCTCCGGGACTTTCCAGGCGCAGAATCACCTGATCGTCAGCCTCTTTTTCGGCAACTGCGAGTACGGCGGTGACTTCTTCACGCAAACATTGGACGGACGACGCTTCCATATCGCCGTAAAAATTCAGCACAAATGCGCGCGGCTTGCGGGCTGGCTCGTCATCTTCGCTGTCATCGCCGTCTTGCTCTGACGGCTCAGGCTCTGCCAGCTGAGCCACTTTTTTCTGTGCCTGTTTTGCCAGCCGTTTGCGCGCCTTGGCCTCTTCCTTTTCGCGCTTTTCCTCTGCCTTGTGCCGTTCCTTGTACTCATCGAGGTCAAGAATCTCGGCGTACATGGTATCGGTCAGATCCTTGTACTCCTCGCTCAGATTACGGACCTCAATTTCACCCGGTGCCGGCTGATGGCGGTGCTGTCGGGCACGGACAATGCCGCCGACAATCAACAAAATGGCAACCACCACGGTCGCAACCTTGGCCAAAAACAGGCCGTACTCGTAAAGAAACTGCATCAAGGCACTGGACTCCGGAAACCCGCCGGCTGGCAGGGCGGTGGATCATAGCAAGAACCCGTAGAGGGGACAGCCAAACAAAAACCCCGGCACTGGGCCGGGGCTTTGTCCTCAACAGCAGGAGCTGTCTCAGTTCTCGATGATGGCGCTATTCGAGATATCAACCAAGGCGCCGTTGGAGGCAAAGTACTTGGCGATAATCGAATTCATCTCCACCGTCACTGCCAGTGCCAAGGCCGGATCGGTGGTCGCAGGCGCACAGGTGGCCGGTGTCAGCAACGAGCCATGGCAGCCAGTGTTAAAACGAATGAAACCGCTGACCCCTTCCGCATTCATCGCATCCGCACTCAGGTTCGGCAGGCCGAATGCACGAGCCAGAGGCGTGGTACCGGCATACGGGGCGATGGCAGGAACGTTGGCCGGCAATGCAATCGGGAACGGCGGGCTGGCCGGCACTTGATAATTGAGTGCGGAACCATCGTTCGGCACAACCAGATCATTGCGAACCTGGAACATCAAGGTCGGAACGCCAGCAGCGCGGAATTGCTGCCAATTACCGAGCGGATCACCCTGGTCAACGACGGTCTGCAACAGGAACAAGAATTGCTCATAACCGGCCGTGCCAACAACCCGACCCGCTGCTGCCAAGCCGCCATTGATCGTCGGGCCAAACGCTGGCGAGACCGGCACCATCTTGCCCAAGCCACCACCCGGGCTAACCAATGCAGCAGCCTTGACGCGCGGATCGTAAGCAACGAACTGGGCACCCGTAATTGCCCCGAGCGACAAGCCGGAGAAGTACAGCTTGCTGGTGTCAAAATCAGCACCGCCAGTGTCGTAATCCATGACGGTCAGCGCACGAGACAAGGCCAACAGGTCAGCGGCGGCCTCACGCAAATTGTCGCGTGAGGTAAGCGGGCTGGTCAGGTTGATGAAATGGGCACCAGAGCTGTCGACAGCGCCATCCGGGCCACTTGCGCTAGTGGTGTTGTTGACGTAATCGACGCCGAAGATGCGCTCACGGACGCCACCCGGGGTGTAGCCGACATGCAGCAGACCAGCCAAGCCTTGATCCGACGAACCAACGGTGTAATCGGCAGCCGCGCGCAGCCCGTGCAACGGCAGGTCGATGGCAACCGTTGCCATACAGATCGGTGCTTTCGCCATAGTGTTGGCAATCGGCAACATCTGACCGCGATGACCGGTGATACCGTGTTGGAAAATCATGACCGGCCAACCAGCCTCTGGCTTCACACAAGCGCCACCAGGCACAGCGAGCAGCATCGGAATGGTTTCGTCAGCCGTTTTCTTTGGGATCCGGTTGACATAGGACAGGTTGGTCCCCAGCAATGCCCCCGGAACGATCGTGGTATCGGCCTTCCAGAACTCTTTGATCGGCGCCAGCGGGTTCGACATGGTCGGCGCGCTGAGGTAGTACGGCACGGTCAGCGAGCCCTGCCAAAGCACCGCACCAGAATCCAGTGCAGCATTGATTGCGGCAAATGGCGCCCGCGGGGCAAAGCCAGTGCTGGTCGGAGCCGGGGCCGCGGGGTTGTTGACCATCATGCTGATAGTATTCAACGCGTCACCGACGCCTTGAACGCGGAACTGGTAAGCCAAAGTCACTTCTTCACGCGGCACATACGCATCAATCGCGCTCAACATGAAATTGACGCGTTGACGGACAGGCTCGAGAGCAGCAAAGCTGCTTTGCGGGTCAATCGGATCCGTACCAGTAACAGCGGCGAACTGGCCATCGGCGACAACCAGGTTCTGGTTGCCATCGCGAATGCCACGCGACAACGCGACCACATAACCCGTGTCTTCTTCCAATGGGTTAATCGGGGTGATGCGAATGGTGCGCAACGCCGGATTGGTGTCTTCACTCGCGGCAACGACATCAACACGGAAATCGCTACCGTCGAGCACTTCGAGCACCTGTGTTACCACGCCTGTCGGCGCCGGCACACCGGCAGCAACCTCGGGGCGCAGAAGCGCAACCTTGAAAACGTGCACGGTTTCACCGGCAATCAAGGTGCTGGCATCAAGGCTGGCGCCACCTTCATTGACGAACTGAATATTGAAAGGCGCGACAGCCGACCAGCCATCAAGGGCAAAAAGGTGATTGGCAGCATAGGCCGAGTTGCTGAGCGCTGGATTCGGGTCAACGTAAATTTCGTCGGTACGGTCGTTGGCCGCTGTCGGCGAACGAAGCGTCAGATCGGTGGTATTGCCGTAAACGCTGCTGGCAAACAGCAAGTCGTTGGGCACCGGAATCTGGCTGGTTGCCGGTGAGAACAGTGGCCGGGTCAACCGAACCGAGCCTTCGCCTCCGGTCGCATCGGGGATCTTGGGGTCGGCCGGGCCGTCACCTCCGCCACATCCGGCCAAGCCGAACGCGCTGACCAGCGCCAGTCCAAGCAAATGTTTCTTCATGGAATTCTCCCAGTAAGGCTGTTCCACTATTGTCGTTGTTTGCATCCACGATGCGTGCCGTCAGCACTGCCGTTATCGAGGTCGGCAGGCGCAAGAGAGCTGACCAATCCTAACCGCTCCCCTGCCCACTCACAAGACCACTGACCAGTTACAAGCGCAGGCTTTTGCGGCCTTTTATGCTGCATCGCAACAAAGACTTGGGTCATCGCCCACCCTCGACGGGCTGATGGGCGTCTCGCGACCGGCGGTGTGAACCTTTGCCATCAACGGCAGTCGTCTGTACCAGCACGAACTACACTTCGTATCAAGGCACACACGCGCGCTCTTTCGCGCCGACACCGTGGAGGTCGTCATGAGCCTGTTTCAGCACTACCGGTCGCGCTACGAGGAAGCCAAAGAAGACGAATTCAGCCTGCAGGAGTATCTCGAACTCTGTAAGCAGGATCGCGTGGCGTACGCCAACGCCGCCGAGCGGATGCTCAAGGCGATTGGCGACGCGGAAATGGTCGACACCTCAACCGATTCCCGGTTGTCACGCCTGTTCTCCAATCGGGTTATCGCCCGCTACCCGGCCTTCCATGAGTTCTATGGAATGGAAGACACGGTCGAGCAAATCGTTTCCTATTTCAAACACGCCGCACAAGGCCTCGAAGAAAAGAAGCAGATTCTCTATCTGCTAGGCCCGGTTGGTGGTGGCAAGTCCTCACTGGCGGAAAAGCTGAAAAAGCTGATGGAGAAATGCCCCATCTATGCGCTGAAAGGTTCACCGGTTTTTGAGTCACCGCTTGGCCTGTTTGATGCCAACGA
Source organism: uncultured Kangiella sp. (assembly GCA_946480585.1). The sequence continues at coordinate 16,189 of CAMLKQ010000004.1, read as the reverse complement.
AGACGGCCGCATTCTCGAAGACGAGTACGGCATTCCGAAGCGCTATCTCAACACCATCATGTCGCCTTGGGCAGTCAAGCGGCTGCATGAGTTTGGCGGTGACATCAGCAAATTCCGCGTGGTGAAACTGAAACCATCGGTGCTGGATCAGATCGCGATCGCCAAAACTGAACCAGGCGATGAAAACAACCAAGACATTTCTGCCCTCGTCGGCAAGGTCGACATCCGAATGCTGGAGCGCTACGCGCAAAACGATCCGGATGCCTACAGCTATTCAGGTGCACTGTGCCGTGCAAACCAGGGCATCATGGAATTCGTCGAGATGTTCAAGGCACCGATCAAGGTGCTGCACCCGCTGCTGACCGCGACTCAAGAGGGCAACTACAACGGTACCGAAGGTCTGTCCGCGCTGCCGTTCAGCGGCGTCATTCTCGCCCACTCGAACGAATCGGAATGGCAGGCGTTCCGCAACAACAAGAACAATGAGGCCTTCCTTGATCGGGTCTACATCGTCAAGGTGCCTTATTGCCTGCGGGTCTCCGACGAAATCAAGATCTACCAGAAACTGTTGTCCAATAGCGACTTGTCATCGGCGCCCTGCGCGCCCGGCACGCTGCAGATGATGGCGCAATTCTCGGTGTTGTCACGACTGAAAGAGCCGGAAAATTCCAGCCTTTATTCGAAAATGCGGGTCTATGACGGCGAATCGCTGAAAGACACGGACCCGAAAGCCAAGTCGTATCAGGAGTACCGCGATTATGCCGGTGTTGATGAAGGCATGAACGGGCTGTCGACTCGCTTCGCGTTCAAAATCCTGTCGCGGGTTTTCAACTTCGACCACAGCGAAGTGGCTGCCAACCCGGTGCATTTGCTCTATGTACTGGAGACGCAGCTGGAGCGGGAGCAGTTTCCGCAGGAAACCTACGAAAAATACATCGAGCACATCAAAGGCTATCTGGTGCCGAAGTATGTCGAGTTCATCGGCAAGGAAATCCAGACCGCCTATCTGGAATCGTATTCCGAGTACGGCCAGAACCTGTTTGACCGTTACGTCACCTATGCCGACTTCTGGATCCAGGATCAGGAGTACCGCGATCCGGAGACCGGCGAAAACTTCGATCGCGGCGCGCTCAACGAGGAGCTGGAGAAAATCGAGAAGCCGGCCGGCATCAGCAATCCGAAAGACTTTCGCAACGAAGTGGTCAATTTCGTCTTGCGGGCCCGTGCCAACAATGGCGGCCGCAACCCGAACTGGACCAGTTATGAAAAGCTGCGTACGGTGATCGAGAAAAAGATGTTCTCGAATACCGAAGATTTGCTACCGGTCATCTCATTCAATGCCAAGGCCTCGAAAGAGGACCAGAAGAAACATCAGGACTTCGTCTCGCGCATGGTCAAGAAAGGCTATACCGAGAAGCAGGTCCGGCTGCTGTGCGAATGGTACCTGCGGGTCCGCAAAGCCAGCTGACAACCCGACACCGGCGCGGCAAGGCTGCCGCGCCGGTGTCTCCATGAGGGCACTGCCGTGTCACGTCTCGTTGATCGCCGGCAATGGAGCAAAAACAAAAGCACTGTCAATCGGCAGCGCTTCATCCGTCGGTTCAAGAGCCAGATCAAGAAAGCGGTTTCGGACCAGCTGAACAAACGCAGCGTCACCGATCTCGACAATGGCGAGAACGTCTCCATCCCGTCGCGGGACACCCGCGAACCGACTTTTCGCAGCGGACAGGGCGGTGCTCGCGAACGGATCTACCCGGGCAACAAAGAATTTGTCAGCGGCGATCGCATCAAGCGGCCACTGAACGGCGAAGCGCGCGGACAAGGCCGCCGGGCCAGCGACAGCGGTGAAGGCGAAGACGAATTCCGCTTTGAACTGTCGCGCGACGAATACATTGATCTGCTGTTTGAAGATCTGGAGCTGCCCAATCTGGATATCGCCCAGCTGCGCAAGACCGAGCAGTTCCGCACGGTCCGCGCCGGGTTCAAGACTGACGGCGTGCCCGCCACCCTCAACATCGTTCGCAGCTTGCGCGGGGCGCTAGCCCGCCGGGTTGCACTCTCCGGCGAGTCGCGGCGCGAGCTGCGCGAGCTGGAAGAACAGGCCGAACAACCGCCCACCGACCCGGCCGAACAGGAAGCATTGCGGGCACGGATAGAGCTGCTGCGCGAGCGCATCGCCCAGGTACCGTTCATCGACACCTTTGATCTGCGCTTCAACGCCTTCGTCAAGCAACCGGTGCCAACCACACAGGCGGTGATGTTCTGCCTGATGGATGTCTCCGGCTCCATGGATCAAGCTACCAAGGACATGGCGAAGCGCTTCTTCCTGCTGCTGTATTTGTTCCTGACCAAGACCTACAAGAATGTCCAAGTCGTTTTCATCCGCCATCACACCCAGGCCAAGGAAGTGGATGAAAAGGAGTTCTTTTACTCCCAGGAAACCGGTGGCACCGTGGTCTCAAGCGCACTGAAACTGATGGAAGAAATCGTCCGCGCCCGCTACTCGCCGCAACTCTGGAACATCTACGCGGCGCAAGCCTCGGATGGCGACAACTGGGGGGATGACTCGCCGATCTGTCAGGAGTTGCTGGCCAAATCGATTCTGCCGCAAGTGCGCTATTACGCATACATCGAAATCACCAAGCGCAATCACCAGAGCCTGTGGGAGCACTATGCCGAGCTGCTGCCGCAGTACCGCAACTTTGCGATGCAACAGATCGAGGAGGCCAGCGACATTTATCCTGTGTTCCGTGAGCTGTTCAAACGGCAGAAGGCCTGACCATCATGACCCTGAGCAAACGCCAGCCGCTAACCACCAGCTCGGAGTGGAGTGTCGAGCTGATTGACGCTTATCACCGGGAAATCGCCCGCATCGCCAGTGAGTTTGGCCTCGACACCTATCCCAACCAGATCGAAATCATTACCGCCGAGCAAATGCTCGACGCCTATGCCAGTGTCGGCATGCCGGTAGGCTACAACCATTGGTCGTTCGGCAAGCACTTCATCACCAATGAGCAGCAGTACAAGCGCGGCCACATGGGCCTCGCTTACGAGATCGTCATCAACTCAAGTCCGTGCATTGCTTATTTGATGGAAGAAAACTCGATGATGATGCAGTGCCTCGTCATCGCCCATGCGAGCTATGGCCATAACTCTTTTTTCAAAGGCAATTACTTGTTCCGGACCTGGACAGACGCCGAAGCCATCATCGATTACCTGCTGTTTGCCAAGAGCTACATCACCGATTGCGAAGAGAAATATGGCATCGAGGCAGTCGAAGGGTTGCTGGACTCCTGCCATGCCCTGATGAACCATGGTGTCGACCGCTACAAACGCCCCCACCCTATCAGCCTGCGCGAGGAACAGCGCCGGCAACGCGAACGCGAGGCCTTTCTGCAATCGCAGGTGAATGAGCTGTGGCGCACGATTCCACACAGCCGAGAGAAGTTGGAAGCGAGGGAAGCCAGCCGGTTTCCAAAAGAACCGCAGGAAAACATCCTGTACTTTATCGAGAAGAATGCACCGCTGCTGGAGCCGTGGCAGCGGGAAATCGTCCGCATTGTCCGCAAGATCGGCCAGTACTTTTATCCGCAGCGGCAAACCCAGGTCATGAACGAGGGCTGGGCGACGTTCTGGCATTACACCATCATGAACCGGCTGTATGATGAAGGCCTGATCACTGAAGGCTTCATGATGGAGTTTCTCCATTCGCACACCAACGTCGTGTATCAGCCCACCTACGACAGCCCGTATTTCTCTGGCATCAATCCGTATGCGCTCGGCTTCGCCATGTACATGGACATCAAGCGCATCTGCGAACACCCGGACGAGGAAGATCGGCACTGGTTCCCTGACATCGCCGGCAGCGACTGGCAGAAGACGCTCGACTTTGCCATGCGAAATTACAAGGACGAGAGCTTTGTCGCCCAGTTTTTGTCGCCGCGTTTGATGCGGCAGTTCCGCCTGTTCGCCGTGCTGGACGATGAGCAGCAAAGCGAGTTGGCGATCACTGCCATCCACGACGAAGCCGGTTACCGGGCCATTCGACAGTCGCTGTCAAACCAGTACAACCTGTCGATGAATGAACCCAACATCCAGGTCTGGAATGTCGACGTCCGTGGCAACCGCGGCATGACCTTGCGCCACACGCCGCACAACAACGTGCCATTGGCCGACGGCTACGAGGAAGTGATGCGGCATCTGCACCGGCTCTGGGGCTTTGATGTCCGCCTTGACACGCTGGATGAAAAAGGCAACGTTCAGACGCTCTGTACGATCAGTGAACGCGATCACAACCACAAGGAACGTGCACACGGTTGATTTTGTGTTCGGCTTTTTGCGATCGGCCTTTGTGCCCCTTTTCAGACGCAGGTTTTTGCAAACATAAAAAAAGCGGCCAGTGGCCGCTTTTTCATTCGCTGACAATTCAGATGCCAACCACCGGCAGATCGTGCAGCGAGGTCAGTTTGGCTCGCGACTCCTGCCAGAGCCGACCGCTTTCCCGGCCGGCCTGCCAAATCACCGAGTTGAGACCGTTCAGATCGTCTTTCTTGATAACGTCGGCCAGCGCGCGGTAATAGGCTCGCGCCTGTTCACGTGCTTCCGGGCGCTGGAAATGGTAACGGCCAACGCGGTAATAAATGCTGCGGAAACCGTTCAGCACCAAGGTGTAGACCGGGTTCATCGACAACCGCGACAAAGTGTGGTGCATGCGCCAGTCAAACTGGGTCACGCTTTCCGCGTCGTCGCCAATCTGCTCGCCTTCCGCCAACAATTGCAGCACGGCTTCCTTGTTGCGCTTGGCGGCAGCACGGATGTAGACGCTGCTGAGACTGGTGCGGGCATCGAGCAACTGATCGACCAGTTGCAGGGAGTTTTCGTCATCCAGCCGGGTCAGGGTATCGAGAATGTTCAGACCGGCGGTATGCCAGATATCGTTTACTTGGGTCGGTTTGCCGTGCTGGATGGTGAGCCAGCCATCACGGGCCAGCCGCTGCAACACTTCGCGCAAGGTGGTACGGGTCACACCGATGAGCTCCGATAACTCGCGCTCAGCCGGCAAAATGGTGCCCGGTGCAAACTTGCCCTGCCAGATGGACTCGACGATGTACTGCTCAGCGAAAGCCGCCGGACTCTGGGCACGCGCAGGTTTATTCATGGTGTCTCGTTCTCGTTATTCAGACGGGCAGCTGGTTGGACCGGCGCTATTAGTAACAAAGGCCAGCGCAGCAAGCAAGAAAAGCGCGCCGCGACGATCGGTACTTGATGTCGGGCGCTACATGTCAGTCAGGGGGATATCGGCCGCGTCAGGGTGAATGGTCTGCATATGCGCCAGCACTTGCTGCAGTGCAATATCCAGCTGTTTCAGGTCATCGCTTTGCATGTGTCGCAAGGCTTGCAGCAACAGACCTTCGACCGGACCGGGAGAGCGCAGCAAAAGCGCGGCCGCGGCTTCGGTGATGAACAAACGAACCACGCGTTGGTCATCCTGAGCGCGCTCCCGGCGCAACAAGCCTTTTCGCACCAGACCGGCCACCAGATTGCTGGTCGTCGTCTGGTGCACACTCATTGCATCGGCCAATTCCGACACCCGTATCCCGGGTTTCCCACGCACCAGACCGAGCGCCCAGATCTGCGCACCACCCAAGCCGCAGGCTTCTTCAATACGCCGGAAATGCAGCCGGACATTGCCAAAAATCAGCCGAAAATTACGCAATACATCGGAGGCATCAGGCGAGGTATCGGTACCAATTTGAGCGGCTGGGCGGGCGACAGGGACTGGCGTGGGTACCGGACGTGGCATGGCAAGAGAATCCAGGTGGCAATCGGCTGATTTCAGTGGAGATTGGCCATTTTCGCGCCAATCTGTTCGCAAGCCTAGCGCTTTCTTTCAGCCACCACGGCAAGCCATGCCGATGCGATATCGCCAGCTTCACTTGACACAAATAGGCTTTGAACAAATATAATTACCCGAGTGAAAAACTCAACTACTAAGTAATTTTACGCATACGCAACGACGGCCTGCCTGCACTATCGTCGAACCCCACAGCGATACCACACCACAACAGGAGGGCCCATGCAGACATTCACCGCTTCACCCGCGCTGAGCCTCGGTGTGGAACTGGAGTTGCAGTTGATCGACCGGCAAAGCCGCGATCTGGCGCCGATGGCTCCGGAACTGCTGGCCCTGTTTGCCGACCAGCCGCTGCAGGCGCAAATCAAGCCGGAAATCACCCGCTCCATGATTGAGCTGAACAGTCGGGTGCACACCAACATCGACAGCCTGGGCAGCGATCTGCAAGCCCTGCGCGACGCCCTTGTCGATGCCTGTGACCAGCTTGGCATCGACATCTGTGGCGGCGGCACCCATCCGTTCCAGCACTGGGCGGATCGGCAGATTTTCCCGAGCGAGCGCTTCGAGCAACTGGCCGACGATTACGGTTACCTCGCCCGTCGATTCACGGTTTTTGGTCAGCATATCCATATCGGCTGCCCGAACGGCGATGCCGCGGTCTACCTAAGCCAACAGCTGCTGCGCTACATCCCGCATTTCGTTGCGCTCGGCGCCAGCTCGCCGTACCACCTCGGTGTTGATACCGGCCTCGACTGTGCGCGTTTGGCCGCAGTCTGGACCTTTCCGCTCGCCGGCCACATGCCCGCGCTGCGCAACTGGAGCGAATTCAGTGATTACTTCCACGAGCTGCAGACGCTCGGCGTAGCGCAAAGCATCAAGGATCTGTATTGGGATGTCCGGCCGAAACCGGAATACGGCACGGTCGAAATCCGGATTATCGACACGCCATTAACGGTTCAGCTCGCCGCAGATCTCGCCGCCTATGCCCAGACGCTGGCCAAGCATTTGCTCGACCAGCACTGGCAACCAATGCCGGACACGTTGCAGCTGGTGCATCGGCGCAATCTGTTTCAGGCCTGCCGGCACGGCTATGCCGCCACCCTGACCAATCCGTTCAGCAAACAAGCCGTGGACCTGCGCAGTGATCTGTTGAACACCTTGGCGTTGCTGCAGCCTGCGGCCCGCGCACTGAACACCGGTGCAGCGCTGGATCGGCTCGCCACCATGGCCGATCAGAGCCATAACGGCAGTGTGCAAATCCGTCGGCAAATTGCCGATGGCGATGATTTGCTTGCGGTCGTCAACCGGCATTGCCAGCAGTGGCGGCAATCATGACCCACTATCCGCTCGCGCCGCAGCGCCGGTTGTCACCGTCGCACCACACCAGACTGCCGCCGACACCATGCTCGCATCTGCTCAGCAGCGCGCGTGGCGATGCGGCAGCGCTGCACTGCCCGCTGGGCGCACTGCGCCAACCGCCGTTCGAACCGCCTCAACGCTAGCCAACGACGCACCGGCGCCGTCGGTGCTTTAATGGGTTCAGCCTTGCCACGCATCGCTGACGCGTCATCTTTATCTGCCAAAAATTTGGGACACCCCCGTCATGACCTTACACATTGCCTCGGACACCGGCTCGGCACGTGGCTTGTCGCTGTTGTTTTTGCGCTTCCTCGGTCCCGCGCCGACCTGGTACAAGCTCAGCATTCTCGCGTTCCTGCTGCTGAACCCGCTGCTGCTCACCAGCGTCGGTCCATTCGTGACCGGATGGATCATCGTTGCCGAATTCATCTTCACGTTGGCCATGGCGCTGAAGTGCTATCCGCTGCTGTCGGGCGGCTTGATCGCTCTGGAAGCCATGCTGCTGGGGCTGGTGACACCGGAATTGTTGCACCATGAAATCGAGAAAAATCTCGATATCTTTCTGCTGCTGATGTTCATGGTTGCCGGCATCTATTTCATGAAAGAGCTGCTGATGGTGACCTTCACCAAGATGTTGCTCGGCGTCAAAAGCAAATGGCGGTTGTCCTTGCTGTTCTGCTTTACCTCGGCGTTCCTGTCGGCTTTTCTCGATGCCTTGACGGTGATCGCCGTCGTCATCAGCGTGGGTTTTGGCTTTCATGCCATTTTTCATCGCTATGCCAGTCAACGCGAATCCGCATCGGATTTTGACCTGCATGACGAGGATGTCGCCGAAGCGCACAAGGCCGACCTGGAGCAGTTCCGGGCATTCCTGCGCAATCTGTTGATGCACGCGGCCGTCGGTACCGCATTGGGCGGTGTCTGCACCATGGTCGGCGAACCGCAAAACCTGCTGATCGCCAGTCGCGCCGGCTGGAATTTCACCGAGTTCTTTGTCGCGATGGCACCCGTGACAATGCCGGTGCTCGGCGCTGGCCTGCTGGTGTGCATGCTGCTGGAATGGTTCGGCTGGTTTGGTTATGGCGCCCGTTTGCCCGACACGGTGCGCACCGTGCTGGAAGCGCAGGTGCAGAAAACTGCCAGCGAGCGCACCCGCGCGCAAGTGATGAACCTGTGGGTGCAGGCACTGGTCGGTGTCTGGCTGGTCATTGCGCTCGCCACCCACCTCGCACCGGTTGGCCTGATCGGTCTATCAGTGATCGTGTTGACGACCACGTTCATGGGCGTCACCGAAGAGCATCATATTGGCGAAGCGTTCACCGAAGCCCTGCCGTTCTCAGCCTTGCTGGTGGTGTTTTTCGCGGTCGTTGGCATCATCGAATCGCAACACCTGTTCGCGCCGGTCAGCCAGTGGTTGAACAGCATGGGTGGCGGCGAACAAATCTCGATGTATTTCCTCGCCAATGGCTTGCTGTCAGCCATCAGTGACAACGTGTTCGTTGCCACCATCTACATCGACGAAGCGAAGAAAGCGTTTGATAGTGGCCTGATTGATCAGGAACAGTTCCATGCACTGGCCATCGCCATCAATACTGGCACCAATATCCCGAGCATTGCCACACCGAACGGGCAGGCGGCATTTCTGTTCCTGCTGACCTCGGCGCTGGCACCGGTCTTGCGACTGTCTTATGGCCGCATGGTCTGGATGGCACTGCCCTACTTTGTCGTGATGACAGCGGTCGCCTATGTCAGCCTGCTGCGCTACCTGGTGTGGTAACCGTTGCGGCGCCTTGCCAGATTCTGGACAACAAAAAAGCGGCCGGGTGGCCGCTTTTTTGTTTGCGTGGTCAGCGCGCGAAGGCGCGTCACACTCAGGCTTTCTGCTGCGAAGCCAGCAGACCCAGTTTGCCAGCCAGCCACGGCGTGGTGGTAGCCTGGATCAGGATGGTGAACAGAATCGCCAGGAAGGTCACCGCAGCAATCAGTTCGGCGTACGGCGCTTTCATGCCCACCAAGAGGCCTGCCAACGCGGCCGGAATGACACCGGTTTCGCGGGTCCAGCACATGAACAGCAGCTCCTTGAAGCTCCACTTGGCGCGGCGATCGATACCGGCGCAGGCGAACACGGTAACCGGACGGGCAACCAGCATGAACACCGCAACAACAATCGAACCACCGATGACGTACTGGTTCAGCAAACCGAAATCGACCTGCGAACCCAACAGAATGAAAATAAACATGCGCATGATGAGCGCGGTGGTACCGATGAAGTCTTCCAGACCTTCTTCTTCGTGGTGTTCCAGCTTGAAGCCGAACACTTCACGGTTACCGATCATCAGACCGAAAATGAACACCGCCATGTAACCCGACGCGTGAATGCCAGCTGCGCCAAGATAGGCCGCGATAACCGCCATCAGGGTCACCAGCGGCAGATGCTCGCGAAGGAACGCGTACTTGGTGTGGGCGATCAGAATCAGCGCCAGATAACCGAGAATGGCGCCAATCACGGTACCAATCACCGCTTCGTAAGCCAGACCACCGAGGCTCTTGCCGATCGAGAACTCACCGGTGCCCATGGCAACAGCGAGAACCGCAAACACGGCAATGGCGCCCATCGCATCGTTGAACGCCGATTCACTCATCACGGTCTGGGCGACGCGGTCTTTCACCGGCACCTGCTTGAACACCGGCACCAATGTGGCCGGGTCGGTCGAGGCAATGGTGAAGCCGAGCAGCAGCGCAGCAATCATCGGAATGCCCAGCACATAGTACGAGGTGATACCGACAATGGCGGCCGTGATCAGCACGCCGACAGTGGCAATGATCACCAGCGTGATCCAGACCTCTTTCAACACTTTCAGCCGGACTGTGGCGCCACCGTCGAACAGGATATAGGCCGAACCGAACAGCAGGATGATCTGGTTCAGTGCCGAGTCGGCCGGAATATCGACAATGCCGAGCGCCGCCGGGCCAATGACCATGCCGATCAGCAGGTACAGGACGATGTCCGGAATCTTGATTTTGTTGGCAAACGCACCGCAGATGCTGCCAATAGCCAGAATGATGCCGGCTGAGCCGAGCACGTGTTTGGCGGTATCAATTGCACTACCCGCTTCCATTACGCCCCCTCATGCGTAGTTATACGGAGAAAAAACCGCGCAACTATACCATGCAGGTCAAGCGCCTCAAGGCAGATAGGGCCACTTGACAGACAGTCCCGGCCCGGTTCCTGGCGTGGCGCCGGTCGCAGGCTCAGCGCATGGCGCAAGAAAAAAGCCCGGTCAAAACCGGGCCAAATTGGGTCTACTGCTACTGCCACAACTCCGTCGCAGGCAACGGTCTGTCTGATCGGATCAGCGTGCCATCGCCGTGCGTTTGCTGTCAGCCTCAATACTGCGGTCGCAACGGCCAATACTGCGCGCGCCACACACAACACCATCGACCCAGGTCGCCGACTTCAGCAATGCACCGGAAAAGCCCGCACCGCTGAGCTCGGCATCGGTCAACGTCGCCAGCTTCAGATTGGCGGTGCCAAAGCGGCCATCACGGACCTGAATCCGGTCCAGCGTTGCCCGCTCGAGGTCAGCACCGATGAAATCCGCCCGCGGCAACGCAGCATCGCTGAGATTGGCCGACTCGAGATCGGCGTACTCAAAATCAGTCCCGACGCCTTGGGCTCGGCTCAAATCCGCTCCCGTCAACAGCGCACGATCCAGATGGGCTCCCTGCACGCGCGCGCCATCCAGCTTGGCGCCTCGCAAATCAGCGCCGGACAAGCGGGCATAGTCGAGCACGGCACCGCTCAACACGGCATCCCGCAGAATGGCGCCATTGAGCAGGGCATGATCGAGATTGGCCTGGCGCAGGTCGATGCCGGTCAGATCACGGCCACGCAAATCCTTGAACGACAAATCGGCGCCGGCACAATGGGCCTGCGGTGCCGGTTTGCACTCACCCGCCAGCGCCGTATTCATAAACATTGCGCTTGCAAGCAAAACGAAGACTGCCGCTCTCATGTTGACAACCTCCTGTCCGGCCACCGGACATCACAGATCAAAGGCACACTTGCCTTAAAAAACTGCTATCACAAAATCCACAGCATCGATATGCCGGCCACTGTGCTGGTGACAAGGAAATACGGCAGCGCCATCCAGACCATCCGGCCATAACCCAAGCGGATCAGCGGCGCAATCTGGGAAGTCAGCAGCAACAGAAACGCGGCTTGGCCGTTCGGCGTCGACATGCTCGGAATGCCGGTACCCATCACCACCGCAACTGACTGGGCATTGAACAGTTCGCGCGAGGTAATGCCTTGCTCGAATGGCACAATCAACTGATCCATGTAGATGGTTGCGACGAACACGTTGTCACTGATCGCCGACAGCAAGCCATTGGTCAGGAAAATCATCACGATCTGCGAGGTGCCATCGAGCGTCAGTACCCAATCGATGATCGGCTTGAACATGTGCTGGGTTTCAATCATCGCGACCAGCACAAAAAACACCAGCAACAGCGCAGCAAACGGCAATCCCGGTGAAAAGGCTTCCGCCAGCTTGTGCTCTTCGGTTATGCCGGCGACGGCGCTGACCAGCACAATCACCGCCAAGCCGATCAAGCCAATTTCCGCTACGTGCAGCGCCAGTGCAACCACCATCAGAATGGCGATGACGCCCTGAGCGACCAACAACAGCCGGTCACGCGGAGAGATTTTGGCTCGCGCCTTGCGATCTTCCTCTTCCAGAATCGCCCGAACACTGGCCGGTAGCTCAACGCCATACCCAAACAATTTGAACTTCTCGACCACCAGGCAAGTCAGCAGGCCAGCGGCCAGCGTCGGCATCGTCGCCGGCGCCACTTGCATGAAAAACTCGGCAAAGCTCCAGCCCGCAACGGTACCGATCACAATATTTTCCGGCTCACCGATCAGTGTGCAGACACCACCAATGGCGGTCCCGATGGCACCGTGCATCAACAAGGCGCGCAGCATTGCGCGGAACTGCTCGAGATCTTGTTGGAATTTCGGATTGACATCGCCATCTTCCAGATCCCAGTCATCCTGGGCGCCGTGGCGAGAAATCACCCGGTGATAGACCTGATAGAAACCGGCCGCGACGGCAATCAACACAGCCAGGATGGTCAAGGCATCGAGAAAAGCCGACAGCAAAGATACAAAGACAATGGTGGCAAAATTCAACATCATTCGAGACTTGATGCCAAGCAGCACGTGATTGATCAGCCGGAACAGCAAGTCGCGCAGAAAGTGCACGCCGGCCACCATGAAAATCACCAGCAACAGCACGGGCAGGCCGTGTTCGACTTCCTTGTAAACGGCATCAGTCGTGGTCAGCCCCAGCAAGACTGCTTGCAAGGCCAGCAAGCCCCCCGGCTGCAAAGGAAAGCACTTGAGGGCCAGCGCCAGCGTGAAGATAAATTCCGCCAGCAACGCCCAGGACGTCACCAGCGGGCCGAACGCCAGAAACAAACCGACGTTGACCACCAGAAACATCAGGATGGTTTGTTTGTACCAAAGGGGCGCATGGCCCAGAAAACTGGCGAGCAGCTTGCCACTGTTTGAGCTGGGCACCGCTTCCATGACCGCAGACATGGCCGACCTCGTTCACGTTCAATTAGGAAAAGAATTGCGAGCAAGAGGTTCGGCAGAATGCTGATACCAGCAGGGGGAACTGCCGCAAGCTCGCATGCCCGTAATCGTACGGAAGCGAAGGCTTGCCGGCATCGGATGGGTTTCTTAGGTAGAATTACTCATTCGCAGCTTTGATTGATGGAAAATGCCGGAGAAGCCGGGCTCTTCGGCCTGTCAAGGTCAGGTGGACCAACCGTGTAGCTGCCCTGTTGGCATTTTTCACATACCGCTTTCGGTCCGGTTATTACCCTGTAGCAGCAGCCGCAACAAATCCGGGATCCGCGAGACACCGAACTTTTCCATGATATGGGCGCGGTGCGCTTCGACAGTACGAGCGCTGATAGCCAGCGTCGCCGCGATCTCCCGAGCGGTGCCACCGGCCAGCAGATGATCCAGAATGTCGCGTTCACGCGGCGTGAGCCGCGCCAGCGTCTGCTGCAACTCGTCTTTCAGGTGCCGTTGCTGATGACTGGCCTGATTGCGCTGCTCAAGCTCCTTCAGGCTGTTTATCAACTGCTCTTCATCGACAGGCTTTTCGAGAAAGTCAGCGGCGCCACCGCGCAATGCGTTTCGCGCGGTGGCGACATCGCCATAGGCTGTCAGCATAATCACCGGCAACTGGGCTGCTTTCTGCTGCAGCTGTTTCAGGATGGCAAGGCCGTCGCTGTCGCCGAGCCGCAAATCCAAAATGACGAATCCCATGGCCTCGTCATCAACACTGTCCAGAAACAGCTGACCATCGGCAAAACTGCGTACGGCATAACCGTGCAGCGTCAGCAGCAGGGACAACGCATCGCGGACCCCGGGATCGTCATCGACCACATATATCGTCGCTTTTATCGCCATTCGTTATCTCACTTCGCCGTTTGCCAAATCGACCGAAAACACAAGCCCGCGATCATTCTGCGGGCCCGATCGGCAAACTGACAATAAACCGCGAACCGTCCGGCAAGGGTTCAAATTGCAGGCTGCCGCCGTGTGCTTCGACCAATTGTCGACTGATGGCCAAACCCAAGCCCAGACCTTCCGGCTTGCTGGTATTGAGCGTATGAAACAGATACGGCCGCACTGTCTCCGGAATGCCACCGGCGTTGTCCTCGACCACGATCTGTATGCTTTGCCCCACCTGCAGCAGGGCCACGCGGACCTGCGCGGCGGGTTTGCCTGCTGCGGCCTCAATGGCATTGCGCAACAAATTGTCGACCACGGTTTGCAAGTGAATGCCATCCACCATCAAAGTCGGCAGCTGCGGGGCCGGCGCGAACTCCAGTCGGACACCGGCAGCCAAACTGCGTCCGCGCTGGCTCTCGATGACACTGGCAACCAGTGCATTGATCGACTGCTGACTGAGGCTGAGGCCACCACTGCGAAAAAACTCACGCAGACGGTGCACCACCGCGCCCGCGCGCTGCACCTCGGCGCCAATCTTGTCGAGCACGGAATTCAGCTCCGGCGTGACCGCCGGGCTGGCCAGCATGCGCTGACTGGCCCGAACGTAAAGCGCGATGGCCGACAGTGGTTGATTGAGTTCATGTGCCAAGGCCGATGACAGTTCACTGACCGCCGCCATCCGGTTGGCGCGCGCGAGCGCCGTCTGCTGCTGCAGCAGCATTTGCTGGGCTCGGCGCCGTTCGCTGATCACGACACCGAGATAAAGACCGGTGATGGCGTAAGCCATCAGCAACAGCTGCAGATCACGCACGGTGTCGGCATCCGGATCACGCGGTCGCATCAGCACAATCAAGGCAACTTGGGCCAGTGCCACTGCCAGGGTCGCACCGGGCAGGCCCTGACGCAATGCCAGCGCAATCAGCGGCACAAACAGCAGATAAAACCAGCGAAATTCATCCGTTGACTCGAGCGCAAAGATGTACCAGAGCAGAACGACCAGTATCACCAGCCAGAACCAGTCCTGCGCCTGCCAGCGCATCCGTTCTGCGCCTCTTACGCTGTGTGACAGAATCAGTGGCACCACCACCAGAATGCCGATGGCATCGCCCACCCAGAACTGCAACACCGCTTCGCCGATCTGCTCGGTACTGAGCACACCCGCCACATGGAATACCGCAACAAACGCGCAGCCAATTATCAGACTGGCCAAAGCAACCAACGAGACAAATTGGGTGACTTGCTGATTGGTCTGTAGCTGTCGTTCTGGCAGAACCCGCGCCAGCCCCCACGCCGTGGCGGTATAACCACCGGCCAGAATGGCACTCGCCAGCATCAGTACGGGTAATGATGCCGGCAGATCGCGCACCCACCATTCCGCCAGGAGTGCCGCAATGAACAACAGACCGGCGTAGCGCATGCCAATCAGCAGCAACAGGCAAATACTGAGACCCGGCGGCGGATTCCACGGCGTGATCGCGACAGGCGCAATCGGATGCCAATAGCTGATGCCGTCCAGCCCGACATAAAGCAGCAAGAACAACACCGAGACCACAACGGGATGGTGTAGAGAACGGGCGGCAGCGGTCATGGCGGTCGGTCACTCGAACTCGGCGCTGTGGATAAAGGCACAATGGAAACTCTACTTAGGGTATTAAGCCACAATTGCGCAGTCGACTCATGCGTAGTTTTACGGAGGCGATGAACCGCACGAGCCGCCTGATAAACCCTGCGGCAGCATCAGCTTCTTCACGGCGACACGGTGGCCACCCGTTGGCAACAGCGCCAGCTCGCCAGACACCATGCCCCAAATTACTTGTAGCGAAATCGGCGGCCAAGAAGTCGAGGCTGTTTTCATTGCTGTGCGGTTCACTCCATCACCTCCAGGACACACCATCATCGGCTTTCACGCCGCAGGATTTTCTCGATCTCGATAGCGGGCCAGACGAGCGCTGACCAACCAAGACAAAGCAGCCATTCCGACGCTGACAGGGGTACGGTATGGAACAGCTGATTACCCCACTCGCTGTGAACCACCACGGCCTGCATCGCCAGCGCGGCCAGTACCGCACTCAACATGCTGCGATTGCTGGTGAAACCGCGCCGCCACAGGCTGTCGTATTCCGAACGAATGGCTTGCGCGTGCCAGAGCTGACAGAGCGTCAGCACGGTGAATACCAGGGTTTGCTGGTGCGCCGGTGAGCCGCCAGCGAAGGCTTGCACCAACAAGCACAAACCGGCAATCAGCGCGCCGACCCAGAGCACGTGTTGCCACAAGCCGCGGGCCAGCAGGCTTTCCGAAGGCGGGCGCGGAGGTCGCCGCATGACATTGCGCTCGGCGGGCTCAGCGGCAAATGCCAGACCGGGCAGGCCGTCGGTGATCAAATTCACCCACAGGATCTGAATCGGCAGCAACGGCAGCGGCATGCCGAACAGCGGCGCCA
>CAMLKQ010000003.1 GCA_946480585.1 uncultured Kangiella sp. | reverse complement strand
GACAACAAAAAAGCCGGCATTGCCGGCTTTTTTGTTGTCCTGAAAACGCTGCGTCTCAGCCGCGCGCCTTGCGGGCCAGCGACTTGAAGAAGTCGAGCACGTCGTGCTTTTTGAAGTCGGTGAATTCACCGGCATCGAAGAAGGTGCCGTTGCATGTGTTGCAACGGTCCAGTTCGATGTGCGGCTGCTTCTTGTCTTGCAGCTTGTGCAGTTGCGAGCTGGTGCCGCAACGCGGGCAGAAGATTGGCTCTTCGTTGTTGAATTCCTTGCCAAGGCTGGCAAGGCCAAGGTCCAGCATTTCAGCGTGCTGGATTTTGCTCATCAGCACTTCTTCGTTGGCATCAAACCAGAGGCCTTTGCAGCCGCTGCAGCGTTCGATCTGCACGCCTTCCAACACCACGTTGTCCATCGGAGCCTTGCACTTCGGGCACTTCATATTGTTCTCCTGTCTGCCTGTCTTGTTGTTGGCAAGCGAGTTCCGGCAAGTCCCGCCGTCATGCCGGCAAGTGTAGCGGTTTGCGCCGGGGCTGGGGAGGTCTGGTGCACTTGTACCAAGCTCCCCGTGGACCGTGACTCAGAAGCCGCTCCAGATCTTGCCGGTTTCCGGCGTCGCCTGGGCTTCATCACGCAGCGTGTTGATGCGTTTGTACTTGGCTTCTTCGGCCTGACGGGCCGGCGATTGATTGTTTTCCGGCTTCTGCTCCAGTTCCTGCAGGAAGCGGGTGCTGTCGCTGACGTAGGCGCGGTCGATTTTGCTCATGTTTTACTCCTGACAAAGGCCCGACCACGGTCGGGCCTGAGAATGCATTCAATAACTCGACTTAGAACTCGGCGTTTTTCGGCGTGCGCGGGAACGGGATCACGTCGCGGACGTTCTGCATGCCGGTGACGTAAGCAACGCAGCGCTCCAGGCCCAGACCGAAGCCGGCATGCGGCACGGTGCCGTAGCGGCGCAGATCACGGTACCACCAGTAGTTTTCAATCGGCAGGCCCATTTCCTTCAGTCGCTCGTCGAACACATGTAGCCGCTCTTCCCGCTGCGAGCCGCCGATGATTTCGCCGATGCCGGGTGCCAACACGTCCATCGCGGCGACGGTTTTGCCGTCGTCGTTCAGGCGCATGTAGAAGGCCTTGATGTCCTTCGGGTAGTTCATCATGACCACCGGCCGGCCGACGTGCTTCTCGGCGATGTAGCGTTCGTGCTCGGACTGCAGATCCATGCCCCATTCGACCGGGAACTGGAATTTCTCGCCGCTGGCTTTCAGGATCTTGACCGCTTCGGTGTAGTCCATGCGGACGAACTCGCTGGCGACAATCGCTTCGAGTCGCGAAATGGCGGTCGGCTCAATCCGCTCGGTGAAGAAGTGCATGTCATCCATGCGCTCGTTCAGCACGGCTCGGCAGATGTATTTCAGCATCGCTTCGGCGTGGTCGGCGTCGGCGGCCAGGTCGGCAAAGGCGATTTCCGGCTCGACCATCCAGAACTCGGCCAGATGGCGGGTGGTGTTGGAGTTTTCGGCGCGGAAGGTCGGGCCGAAGGTGTAGACCTTGGACATCGCCATCGCGTAAGTCTCGGCGTTGAGCTGGCCGGACACGGTCAGGAAGGCCTCTTTGCCGAAGAAGTCCTGCGAATAATCGATTTTGCCATCCGGTGTGCGCGGGCAGTTGACCATGTCCAGCGTCGAGACGCGGAACATCTCGCCAGCGCCTTCGCAGTCGCTGGCGGTGATGATCGGGCTCGCCACCCAGACAAAGCCCTGCTCGTGGTGGAAGCGGTGGATGGCCTGGGCGATGCAGTTGCGGACCCGGGTCACCGCGCCGATCACGTTGGTGCGGGCGCGCAGGTGGCCTTGCTCGCGCAGGTACTCGAAGCTGTGCGGCTTCGGGCTGATCGGGTAGGTTTCCGGGTCTTCGACCCAGCCAACCACGGTGATCTGTTCGGCTTTCAACT
Organism: uncultured Kangiella sp.; assembly: GCA_946480585.1. Next base: position 21,228 of record CAMLKQ010000003.1, on the reverse strand, counting down.
CGATGGCCTGGCCCTGGGCCGGCGACGGCACCACGGTGCCGACGATGTCGACCGAGCAGCCGGCGGTCAGCCGCAGGATCTCATCCTGGTAATTGTTCAAATTCTGTTCGGCCACCACCTGGATCGGGTGAAAGCCCGAGCCGTCATGCACGTTGATGAAGGAAAGGCCGGCTTTCGAATCCCGGCGGGTGCGAACCCAGCCTTGAATGCGAACCTGGCTGCCGGCGGCAGCCTTGCCTTTCAGCACGTCGGCGATCGCCAAACGAATCATTGCAACAGTCCTCGTAACGGTGTGTGGGGTCCAGGACGCCGGCGGGGCAGCATGCCTGCGGCGTAGTGGCGGGTTTTCCCGGCGTCAGTCGGTCGCCTGATCGGCCCGCTGGGCGCGTTCGGCCAAGCGGCGATTGATGGCGCGCTTCTGCTCGTCGCTGAACTGATGCCAGTTCAGCACTTCTTCAAAGCTGCGCCCGCAGCCTCGGCAGATTTCATCGCCCAATACGGTGCTGCAAACACCGATGCAAGGCGAAGCGGTGTCGCTGCGCTTGCCGGAGAGTGAAATGCTCACGTTCGAAACAACCAGGGGTCGAGCCGGAAAAACCGGCCGCTATGGTAGCCTGCTGCCCGGTTCTGGCGCCACTCAAGGCCCGTAAGGAACTGACTGACCGTACGCTTTTCATATGGTCTATGCTGTAAAGGTCGAGTTTTGTGCGGCGAATGGCCCGGGTTCCCGCCGGGGTTTGTGGTGCCAAGGAAGTGCACACCTGCTGAAGGACGCCATGGAACACGTCTCTACCGAACTTTTCCCCGCAGCGCTGCAGGCCTTGCGCGAGGCCGTCATGTTGGTCGCGCCCGATGGTCGCTTGTTGCTGGTCAACCGCGCCTGCCGGCGCCTGCTCGGTTACGCCGAGGATGATCCGCTGACCGAGCGGCTCGATGAACTGCTTGTAGTCATCGATGAGAACAGCCGGGAACCGGTGAGCTTGCCGATGACCCGGCTGGACGACCCGGACTGGCTGCGCTCGCTGAACGACAGCGCCGTGATCCAACGCCGCAACGGCAACGAGTTTCCGTTTGAGCTGCACGCAGTGCGGCTGCACCGGGGCCGCAGCAGCGGCTGGCTGCTAACCATCAAGGATTTGTTCCAGACCCGTTCACTCGCCGACACCGTGCATTTCCAACGTTCACACGATGTGCTGACTGGCCTGGTCAATCGCGCCGAATTCGAAAGCCGCTTGCAGGATGCGCTATTGCAATCGCAGCAGGAGGGCGGTGGTCATGCGCTCTGTTACGTCGATCTCGATCAGTTCAAGGTGGTCAACGACACTTGCGGCCACATCGCCGGCGATGAGTTGTTGCGCCAGCTGACCGAACTGTTCCGCTCGCTGGTCAGTGATGCCGATGTGTTGGCGCGCATAGGGGGCGATGAATTTGCCGCGTTGCTCTGGCAACGTTCGCTCGACGAAGCGGCATTGTGGGCGGAAGAGCTGCGCCAGCGGGTCAGCGAGTTTCCGTTCAGCTGGGGCGACAAATCGTTTTCGCTGAGTGCCAGCATTGGCGTCGCGCCATTGACCGGTCCCGGTCAGAACTGGGCGACGGCGCTGGGTCAGGCGGATGCCGCCTGCTACCACGCTAAGGAACTGGGCGGCAATCAGCTGCGCATCTTCAGTGAGGATGATGAGCAGCTCGCCCAGCGCCACACCGAAATGCAATGGGTGTCGCGCATTGTTCAGGCCTTGCAGCAGGATCGGTTCCAGCTGTGGGCGCAGCGGATTGCGCCGGTGTTGCCGGGGCAGGGCATCGGTCACCAGGAAGTTCTGGTCCGGATGATCGATGTCGACGGCAGCCTGGTGCCACCGGGCATGTTCCTGCCGGCGGCCGAGCGCTTCAATCTGGTGCTGATGCTGGACCGTTGGGTGGTGGGGCGCACTTTCGACTGGATGGCGCAACAGCAGCGCAAAGGTGCGCCACCGATCACCTGCGCCATCAACCTGTCCGGCGCCAGCATCAATCAGCCGCAGTTCCACCAGTTTGTCGCGGAAGAGTTGCAGCGTTCCGGTGTCGCGCCAGATCGGGTCTGTTTTGAAGTGACCGAGACCACGGCGATTGCCAACCTGCAAAGCGCGCGCGCCTTTATCCAGCAGATGAAGCAGCTCGGCTGCGCGTTCGCGCTTGATGATTTTGGCGCCGGTATGTCGTCGTTCGCCTACTTGCGCAACCTGCCGGTGGATTACCTGAAAATCGACGGGGTTTTCGTCAAGGATCTGGCCAACAACGCGATGGATTATGCGATGGTTCGCGCCATCAACGAAGTCGGCAAGGTCATGGGCATGAAAACCATTGCCGAGTTCGTCGAGAACGATGCGGTGCTGGCGAAGCTGCGCGAAATCGGCGTCGATTACGCCCAAGGTTACGGCATCGCCCGACCGGCGCCGCTGGCCTGACACCGGGGGCGGCGCGACGTCGCCACTTCATTTACCGCGAAGCGGTATGAGCCTCCTGTTCACGCAGCCGACGCAGAGGCCAGCTACGTGAACAAGGCGATGATCACGATTGCTCCGTCGTCGCCACCGTAGCCTTGTTGCCGCGGGCTCGTTGCTTGGCATCCTGCCAGACGCGACTGGCCCAGGTGCGCAGATTGTCGAGGCCGACATACAGCGTTGGCAGAATCAGCAGACTGACCACGGTCGAAAACACCAAACCGCCCACCACAGCGCGGGCCATCGGGTAATACGGCGGGCTGTCGGCATCGCCGCCAATAGTGGTCGAGCCGATGCACAGCGGGATCAAGCCGAGCACGGTCGTGGCGGTGGTCATCAGAATCGGCCGCAACCGCTCCCGGCCGGCATTCAGGATGGCTTCGGCGCGATCAAAACCTTCCTTGCGCAGCTGATTGATGTGATCGATGAGCACAATGCCGTTGTTCACCACGACGCCCATCAACACCAGGATGCCGATATTGGCCATGATGGACAATGTCGTGCCGGTCAGCAGAAAGAACCAGAACACCCCGACCACCGAATAAAACACCGAGAAGATAACCGCGCTCGGGAACACCAGCGATTCAAACATCGCTGCCATCACCACGTAGATCATCATCAACGCCAGCAGCATGTTGATCATGAATACGCGACCGGCTTCGTTTTCGCGATCAAAGCCGCCGCCAAAGCTGGCGCGGTAGCCCGGTGGCAGTTGCAGCTTCTCCAGAAACGGTTCAATTTTCTTGCGTGCTTCTTCACCGGAGATACCGTCGGCGGCAGCGGTGACGCCGATCGTGGTCAGCCGCTCTTCACGGACAATACGCTGACTGGCGCGCGACGAGGTGATGTCAGCCACCGCCGACAGCGGCACCCGTTCGCCATTGGGTCGGAACAGCGGTAGCGTTTCCAGATCGGACAATCGCTGTCGGTTGTCACGGCTGAACATCAAACGGACATCGGTTTCACCGTGCGCGGTGCGCATGGTCCGCAGCGGCTGGCCACGCATCGCGACCGCAACGGCTTGGGCGACACTGGCCGGCGTCAGGCCAAGTGCCTGGGCCCGGGCGCGATCAATGCGAATTTGAATTTCCTGATCGCCGAGACTGGCTTCCGAGCGGACGTCCTTCAGGCCTTTGACATTCGACAGCATCTGGGCGAGTTCGCGCGACAGTTCAGTCAGCCGCTCAGTCGAATCACCGACCAGCAGCACCCGCAAATCCTCACCGCCGCCAAAGCGCTCGCGCTGGAACGTGACTTTGCCGAGCGGAAACTTCGGCATTTCCTTTTCCATTTGCTCGCGCATCTCAGGCAGGGTCATGCCGTTTTTGCGCTCCGGCTTCAGCAAGATGGTGGTGCCAGCCTCATCGGTGATGAAGTAGCTGTACACACTGTCAATCTCGAACCGTTCCTTGTTGTCGAGGAGCCACTTCTCGATCGGCACCACGGCCGCTTCAACCCGGTCGACGGTGTATTTGCCGTCGATCTGGTAGTAGAGGCGCAGGCGGTCCTGCGCGCTCTCTTCGAACATGTCCTTCTTCACCATCCCCATCGGAACCGCTACCGATGCCAGCACGGCAATGGCAAATACCCCGGACCATTTCGGGTGGCGCAAGGTCCATTGCAGTGCCCGAACATAGCGACTGTTCAGCCAATTGATCCAGCGCACGTCCTTGGCTTTGTTCTGCATCGGCAACCAGTACAGCATCAGCGGGATGATGGTCAGTGAAATGAACAGCGACGCAAACATCGACACCGTGATGGTGGTGGCGACGTGGCTCAGGAATACCGTGATGTCGATCTTTTCGCCGATGATATTCGGCAGGAACACAATCACGGTGGTGATCGTGCCGGTCAGCACGGCCAAGCCGACGTGTTTGGCGCCAGCCAGCACCGCAGCTTTCTTGTCATTCGGGTGCAGGTGCTCGTGACGGAAAATGCTTTCGCTGACCACCACGGCGTTATCGACCAACATGCCAATCGAGAGCATCAAGCCCATCATCGACAGGATGTTGATGGTGACCCCGGCAAAGAACATGTACGCCAAGGTCATCATCACCGCGAACGGTACCGCCAACGACACGGCGATAGTCACCGGCCAGTTGCGCAGAAAGGCGTACAAGACGAACACCGACAATGCAAAGCCGACCAAACCGGACAGCACGATCTCTTTCAGGCTGTTGACGACGCCATCGGCCTGGTTGTTCATCACATACAACTGAATCCCGCGAAACTCGCTGCTGTTGCCGAGCTGCTGAATGCGCGCCATCACCTGCCGGCTGGTTTCCACCAGATTGGCGCCGCTCTCGCGGGTGACCGACAGGGCAATCGCGTCCTGCAGGTCGAGGTGGCGGCCGACCTCGCGTTCCGGGTGGGTGAAGGTGACGGTGGCAATGTCGCTCAGGCGCAGGCCGCGGGCATTGATTGGCAGGTTGCGGATGTCGTCCAGATTGGTCCATTCGCCGACCGGCTTGACGCGCAGGCGCTGGCCGGCGTCGTGAATGAGGCCGCCGGAAATCGAGAAGTTGTATTTCGCCAGCGTGCTGGCAAGTTCCGGCAGGTTGATGCCGTGGGCGGCGACCCGGCCGGCGTCGAGTTGGATCTCCAGCTGCAGGGGATCGACACCGCCAAGATCGACTTTCGAGACACCCGGCACCGATTCGATCGAGCGGCGCAGCTTGCGATCGAGCAAGTCATAGGCTTTCGACAAGTCGCGGCTGTCGCTGGAAATGCGGATCTCCAGCATTGGCTGGTCAGTGGTGCGGCCGGTGAACACGAACAGGCGCTGCAAGTCGCTTGGCAAATCGTCGCGGATGGCGTCGATTTTTTCCCGCGCTTCAATGCCTTTGACAATGGCATTGGCATCCCAGCCGAAGAACACCCCGATCTGGACGCCATCGCTGGTCGTTGTCGAACGGAAGCGTTTGATGCCGGACAGCGTTGACAGCGCTTCTTCAACGGGTCGGGTGACCAAGCGCTCCACTTCTTCCGGGGTGGAGCTCGGGTAGGGGATCTGGATGAAAATGCCCGGGAACTGCACTTCCGGAAAGTACTCGAGCGGGATCAACCGGGTCGATACCCCGCCGACCACGAGAAAACAGAAGAAGAACATCAGCGTCGTGATCGGACGCTTCAGTGACAGCTCGGTAATACGCATCGCTGTGCTCCTGTTATTCCGACCGGTCGAGCAAGGTGTACAGCACCGGGATCACGACCAGGGTCAGCAGGGTCGAAACGGTGATGCCGCCAATCACGGTAATCGCCATCGGTGCGCGGATCTCGGCACCTTCACCGATGCCGAGCGCGAGCGGCACCATGCCGAGCACGGTGGTCAGCATTGTCATCATGATCGGACGCAAGCGGCTGCGGCCCGCTTCGCGGACAGCGGCCAGCTTCTGCATACCTTCGTCGCGCAACTGGTTGACCCGGTCGATGAGCACAATGGCGTTGTTGACGACGATACCGGCCAGCATGATGAGACCGATGAACACCACTACGCTGATCGTCTGGCCGGTGATCACCAAGGCCAGCACGGCACCCACCAGCGCCAGCGGCACGCTGAACATGATGACGAAAGGATGCAGCAGCGATTCGAACTGCGATGCCATGACCAGATACACGAGGAACAAGGCCAGCAGCAACGCAAACTGCAGCGACTGGAATGAAACTTCCATTTCGGCATTCTGACCGGCCAGCCGGACTTCAACACCGCTGCGCTCCGGCAATTGATCAATCAGCGCCTGCGCAGCGGCGGCGGCCTCGCCCAAGTCGCCGTAACGCAGGTTGGCGGACACGATCGCGACCCGCTCCTGACCAATGCGGTGGATCTCACTCGGTCCAATCGCCAGTTTGACTTCAGCGACCGCCGACAACGGCACTGGCCGATCCTGATCCGAGTTGACGATCAGCTGGCGCACTTCCTCGACCGAGTTACGGTCGCCTTCGGCCAGACGGACCACAACGTCGATTTTGCGGTCGCGGAAGGCGTAGCGGGTAGCGACGTCACCGCGCAGTTTTTTTACCACACGCTGGGCGATATCCGGTACTGACAGACCGAGGCTGGCAGCCCGTTCATGGTCGAACAGGATTTGCAGTTCCGGGTAACCGTCTTCAACCGTCGAGCGCACATCAATGAAGCGATCCTGCGCCCGCATCATTGCCAACAGTTGCGCCGAAGAGGCTCGCAGCTCATCAAGGTTGTAACCGACCAGCTCGATCTCCAGCGGCGTCTTGAAGGTGAACAGGGCCCGCCGTTCGACTTGCACCTGCACACCCGGCAGCTGCGCCAGCTGTTCGCGCAGTTTGCGCATGACCGCCGCTTCGGTGTCTTGCGACACCGGCTTCTTCAGCACCACGTTCAGTTCGCCGACGTTTTCACCGCCCTTGTCCGGCGACGCATCGAGTCGGTTACCGCTGCCTGCGACGGCGAAGCTGCGCTCGACTTCCGGCATGGCGGCAGCAATCTGGTGAGCCTTGAGCAGAATCTCGTCGGTCTTGGCCAGCGGCGTGCCCGGTGCGGCGCGCAGATTGGCGACAAACTCGCCCTGCGCCAATTGCGGAATCAGTTCGACCCCAATACGTGACAGCATGAACAGACTGATGCCGAACAGCGCGAAAGCGATGGCGAGTACGCTGGCCCGTTGCCGCAGCGAGATGTCGATCAAACGGTCATAACCGCGCTCAAGCTGGCTGTAACCATAGTTGAAGCCGTTCACCACCGGTTTGAACAGCAAGTGCATGACGTGGCCAATGAAACCGGCAGCTTTCAATAGCCAGCCCAGCAGGATGGTCGTCACCGGAACGCGTTGCCAGAGCGTCAACAGCCAGATCAGGGGCTTGAGCAAAATGGACAGCAAGCGGCCAATGAACTGGAATGGCACCGCTAGAATCCGGTGCAGCAAACGGAACGGAGCAGTCAGGATTCGGCCGAGTTGTGCCAAGCGCGATGGCTGCCGTTCGACGACGCTGCGCACAGTGACATTTTCATCGGCGCCTTCGTTGGTGGCCGGCGCGATGGCTTCGCCGTGGTGTTGACCGCGATGCAGCGAGGTCACTGGCTCCGCGGCCGCGTTACGACGTTTGCCGACCACGGCCAGCATCGGGATCAGCGTGAAGCCAATGAACAGCGAAACAAATTGCGAGAAGGTTACCGTCAAGGCCTGATCGCGGAACAGCTGACCGGCAATGCCTTGCACGAACACCAACGGCAGAAACACCGCCACCGAGGTCAAGGTGGAGGCGGTGACGGCGCCGGCAACTTCGGCCGTGCCATCACGCGCCGCCTGCCAGATATCCTTGCCCATCTTGCGATGGGTATCGATGTTCTCCAGCACGACAATGCCGTTGTCGATCAACATGCCGATCGACAAGGCGATGCCACCTAGCGACATGATGTTCAGGGTGACGCCGGCGGCGTACATCAGGTTGAACGAGATGACGACGGCGACCGGAATCGACAGCGCGATGATCACCGTTGCCCAGACGTTGCGCAGGAAAAGGTAAAGGATCAAGGTCGCGAGAATGCCGCCTTGAATGCCGTTGTCGATCACTTCACCGACCGCATCTTCGATGAACACGGATTGGTCATAGATGATGTCGAGTTTCAGCTGTTCGCCCAGTGACTTGCTGAGCGATTCCAGTCGATTCTTGATTTGCTTGGCGACGGCAACGGTGTTGGCGTCGCCTTCCTTGTAGAGGGCGAGTTCGACCGCTTCGACGCCATTGATGCGGGTGACCGCCTCGCGTTCCTTGTAGCGCATCGCAACTTGGGCGATGTCGCGCAGGTAAACCGGCTTGCCGTCCTTGCTGGTGACGATAGTGTCGGCCATTTCTTGCACCGACTGGTATTGGTTGATGGTGCGGACCAGCAGCTGTTGGCTGCCTTCCTCCAACCGGCCACCAGACAGGTTGATGTTCTCGGCTTGCAGGTGCTGGGCAACCTGTTCAATGCTCAGGTTCAGTTGCGACAGCTTGTCCTGATCAATGTTGATCTGCACTTCGTCTTCAAAGCCGCCGCTGATCTTGACCGCAGCGACGCCTTCGATGGCTTCGAGTTGTTTCTTGATCTGTTCGTCGGCGAGCCGGCGCAAGGCCGTCAGGCTTTGCTCGGCGGCTTCCGGGGTCTGTGTGTCGCTGGCCGAGGCGCGCGACAGCGACAACCGAACGATCGGGTCCAGCGTCGGGTTGAACCGAAGCAGGGTCGGGCGCTGGACATCCAGTGGCAGTTGCACCAGATCGAGTTTCTCGCGGACATCGATGCCGGCGAGCCCCATGTCGGTGCCCCAGTTGAATTCGAGCAGGACATCGCTCTGACCCGCGCGCGAAATCGATTTGACCGTGCGCACGTTCTTGATCACGCCGACCGCTTCTTCAATCGGTTTCGAGATCAGGTTCTCGACTTCCGAGGGTGCCGCACCGGTGTAGGTGGTGCGCACGGTTAGCGTCGGATAAGACAGATCCGGCAGCAGCGTCAGACCCAGGCGGCCGAGCAACACGAGGCCGAACACCAGCATGGCGACAACTGCCATCGACACGGTAACGGGTCGACGCATCGACAGTTCGATCAGAGTCATGATGTCCCTGTTATCAGTAAAGTGAAAACGCCCAGTTCGGTGAGCGTTGTCTTCGCGAAAAGAAACGGCGGGTCGGGGAGAGCGACCCGCCGGGAAAGGATGCCGGACGGAACGGAGGCGGTTTGCATGGTGCCGGTCCGTGGCATCGCTGCGTTACAGTGTGTTCAATACTTGCACCGAGGCTTCGTGTTTCAGGCTGTTCTGGCCGGTGCTGACGATTACGTCATTGGCGGCCACACCACGCAGAATCTCTATGTGCTTGTCATCGGTGAAACCGGTTTCCACCGGCGTGCGGTAGGCTTTGTTGTCGCGCACGACGAACACGGCGGTTTCGCCGTCTTCGTTCAACACGGCGTCCTTGGCGACCAGCACCGCGTTGTCATGCTGGGCATAGGTGACTGCGACCCGACCGAACATGCCCGGCTTGAGATCGCGTTTGCTGTCATTGACGGCAAGCGTCACTTTGAAGGTGCCGGATGCGGCGTCAATGATCGGGCTGATGCGCAGGATGCTGGCCGGATACAGCTGGCCGCGGTGGGCATCGACGGTGATCAGCGCCTGCTGCTTCAGATGCAGCTTGGCGAGCTCGCGCTCCGGCACGTGAATTACCGCGAGCAGCGGATCAAAGTCGGTGATTTCAAACACCGGCTGGTTCAGTTGCACCATGTTGCCGACTTTGACCATGCGCTTGGATACAACGCCGTTGATCGGCGCGCGCACCATGCCATAAGCGACATCCAGCTTGGCGAGTTCCGAGCTGGCTTTCAACGCATCGTATTCGTACTTGATTTTGTCGTAGGCGTCGGAGCTGATCAGCTGCTTCTGGAACAGCTGCTTGCTGCGCTCCAAATCATTGGCGAGCCGAGCCAGATTGCTTTCGGCGCGTGCGACTTCCAGCTGCAGTTTCTCGGTGTCGAGTTGCAGCAACGGATCGCCGGCTTTGACGAACTGGCCTTCTTCCACATACAGACGCGTCGCGACGCCGCTGATTTTGGCAACGACTTGCGCCTGCTCTTCTGCTTCCAGCGTGGTAGTGCTGGTCAGGGTGGCAGCAATGGTGCCGGTTGCGACTTTGCTGACTTCCACCGGCAGCGCGATCTCTTCTTTCTTTTCCTTGCCGTCGGGGCCGGCTTCCTTGGAATTGGCGTCATTGCCGCAGCCATACAGGGCGAGTAGCCCGGTAAGGGTCATGGCGAGCAAGGACAGGCGACCGGTGGTCATGGAGGGCTCCTTTGAGGTATTTGCGCTAATCATCAGCTTGGCAGCGAGTGTGCCAACATGGCTGTAACTGCCAAGTGTCTGATCTGTAACGGCATGTGACGGGTCTCAGGACAATTTGGTTTGACCGGCTCGGCGAAAATTGCCAATGAATGGTTAAAATGGCTGCCGTTTTTCGCTTCTACGGTGTTTGCCATGCATGCCGATGACTTGACCGCGTTAGATATGTCCACCGCCAGCGCCAAGCGCGCGGCCTATGCCGAATTGTTGAAACAGGCCGAAGCGCTGTTCCATGGCGAGCGCGATTGGCTGGCCAACGCCAGCCAGTTCAGCGCCCTGATTGGCCAGCAAGTGCCGGAATTGAACTGGGCCGGTTTTTATTTGAATCGCGATTTCCCAAAGCCGGGCAACGAACTGGTGCTGGGCCCATTTCAGGGCAAGGTGGCTTGTGTCCGCATTCCATTTGACAAAGGTGTCTGCGGCGCTTGCGCCCGGACCGGTGAGATCCAGCTGGTGGAAGATGTGCATGCCTTCCCGGGCCATATTGCCTGTGACGGCGCCTCCAATGCCGAGCTGGTGTTGCCCGTGCGGGTCAATGGCGTGCTATGGGGCGTCTTTGATATGGACAGTCCGCGCCATGGCCGGTTTGACCAAATGGACGCCGATGGCATGAGTGCACTGGTGTCGCTGTTCGTTCGCGCCTGCGACTGGTCCTGAGTCGTTAGAGCGCTGCAAACAACAAAGCCCGCATCAGCGGGCTTTGTTGTTTGTGCGTGTAGTGGGCGTCGGGCGAGCTTAGTGCGGACGGGCGCTGGCATGACGACACGGCAGCAGCTGTTCGCGTCGCCGGAGCAGCAAGAAACCACCGAGCACCAGCAGTACCAGACTGCTCGGCAGCGGTACCGCAGTCGCCGACCAGGCAATCAGCAGGTCATCGTAAGCCTGATTGCCGCTGTACTCGGGGTCGTTAAGCAATACGAACTGGATGCCGCCGGCATCGACCGACGCGCTGGCGCTCCAGGACAACCCAAGGTAGAGGGTGTAATCGCCGACGCCTTCGTCGCCGTTCATCAGCCAGTCTTCATACCAGCCATCACCGTTCCAGTCCGCGGGATTGCTCTGGCCAGTGCCATCCCACCAGGTCCAGCTCAGAAACTCGTTGAAGCCATGACTGCCACCGGTCAACCAACCGTTGGCGTCGATCATGCCTTCATAGCCGTCATTGAACGTGATGGTGCCTTGCCAGATGGCGCCGGAGGCAAATTCCAGTTCCACGTATTCGATGACGTCTGCTTGGGCCTGCCCGCCAAGCAACAGCAGCATGGCTGCCAATCCACCCTGTAACCGGTTCATTGCCATCCCTCCCGTCACGCCTTCGCCAACGAATGCTGGGCTATTTTTTGAGCAAGCATATCGGATGCCACGGTGGGGAAGGCAGGGAACCTATGTGTTTTCAATGAGTTGGCAGCAAACAGCAGTGATCGGCTGACGGCGCTGTAAAGGCGATTGACGGCCCCGCCTGAGGCGGGGCGTCTTGGGTCGAACAGAAGGATAGTGACGGGATCAACCGCGATTGGCGTGGAAATCCAGTGCCGCTCGCAGCGATTCCGGCAGCTGCGGCAAGGCCGAGCGCGGCAGCAGGAAGGTTGAAAGCAGGGTCAAGTCGCGGAAGAACCGGTTGTTCTCGGTGGTCTGGCGCAGGTAATCGCTGCCGCTGGAGCCGCCGGTGCCGATCTTCGCGCCAATCATGCGCTGCACCATCATCACGTGCCGGTAGCGCCAGGTGGTGAAGCCTTCATCCAACTCGACCAGTGCGGTCAGCAGCCGGAACGGCAAGTGCAGAATCGGTTCGTCGCGATACAGGTTGATGAACACGGCGGCGAGCAGGGCGCGCTGGCTCAGGGAAAACTTGCCTTGTGCTTTCAGTTCGTCGAAACGGTTGGCATCGAGCAGGCAGTCAAAGCTGACCTTGGTCTTTTCCAGTTCGCGCAGCTGAAAATCCCGGTCTTGCGGTGACAGGTTCGGGTGCTTGCGGACAATCTCGGCCTCATCGGCCAGCATGGTATCGACGGCCTGCCGGTAGGCTTGCCAGAAATCGAAATCGGTAGTGCTGATGAACGGGATGCGGGCCAGCCAGGCATCGAGGTGATCGTGCAGGTTCGGGCCGGCTTCGAGTCCGATCAGGAAGTTGCGATCGGCCTCGTTCAAGCGGCTGTAGAAGCTCTGCTGGTCAAAATTGATCCGGTTGTTGGCGCGCAGGCCGAGCCGGATCTCGATTTCCTTGAACTGGATGCTTTGGAAACCGGAGGCCGGGATCAGGTAATCACGGAAGTCGAGGAAATCGAGCGGCGTCATCGTTTCCAGCACGGTCAGCTGCTGGACCAGCACGGTCTGGATACTGCGGATGCGTTCCAACCGGGCGATGACAGTACCGAGCTCGCGCTCGTTGATGTGCGGCTGGGCCATGGTCACATGCACGTCACGCAGCTCGTGCAGGATTTGCTTGAACCAGAGTTCGTAGGCCTGATGGACGATGATGAACAGCATCTCGTCATGGGCCTGCTGGCCATAACGCGGCGCGACCGGGTGCTGGGCATCGAGCAATTTGCCGAGCTGCAGGTAATCGCCGTAATAACAGGGTTCGAGATTTTTTTGCATGGCTGAGGAGCCTGTAGAAAAGGTCGCGATAAGCGAAGACGGCGGCGATTATACGCTCGCCGTTTCGTCGGACTGGCAGGAGTTCCGTTGACGGTGATCAAGCGGCCGCCGAATCCGCTGGCCGCGGTGGCCAGACGGCGAGAGCGGCCGGTCCTCGCTGACGCGATGGAAGCGGTCAGTGTCCACGTTATTGGCTGTCGCCGAAGCGTTCAACGCGCAGCGTTGCCTGCCAGCCAGTTGTAGTCTGCGTGCGCTCGACAATGAACAGTTCGCCATAGCGGCTCTCGTCGAACTCGCTGGCGGTTTCGGCAATGCCGGCGGCGCGCAGCAGCTCCGGCAGGGTATTGGAATGGCCGGCGATGAGCACGCCGTTCGGGCAGCCTTGCGCCAACAGCTGGGTCAAAAAATCGCCTGATCGGCGGGCGTCGTAACGCTGGACGGTCAGCCCACGCGCAGCTGCCACCGGTGCGACCGTCGCCTGCGTGCGGCGGTAGTCGGTGGCATAAACCTGTTCCAGCGGGCGGCTGGCCAGCGCCGCGACCAGCGCGCGGGCGCGAGCCTCGCCTTGCGCCGTCAGCGGTGGGTCCTTTTCACCGGCGATGGTCTGTTTTTCAGCATGTCGGACCAAATACAGCGGGCAGCTGGCGGTCATCGCGGGGGTATCCATGGCTGGCTGGGCGCGAGCGCCCGAAACGGTGAACGCGAGCAGCAAAGTCGCCAAGACCGGTGTGACGCGCCGGCGAATCCCCGTATAATCGCCGGCCCGAGCATCGCCCACGGCTCCCTTTCGAGGAGACCCGGGCCGCCGCGGCAGGACGCCGGATCGTCCACGCCAGAGCCAGCAGTTCAGGAAGAAGGGAATGGTTCGCATCTTTAATCATTACATCCCGAAGGCATTGTTGCTGTTGGGAGTGGTTGAGTTTCTGGCGTTGTTTTTCTCGCTGCAACTCGGAGTCGCGCTGCGCTTTGGCAGCGGCGGAGCCGACAGCAGTCACCTTACCAACATCCCGCTGCAATACAAAGCCTCGGTTTTCACGCTGGTGATGATGCTGATGCTGATCGCCATGGGCTTGTATCAGCGCCACCAGCGCGACAGCTTCCGCATGTTGACGTTGCGTCTGGCATGGACGTTTCTGCTGGCATTCCCGCTGCTGTTGACGCTGTTCTACCTGTTTCCTGACGTGTACGTCGGTCGTGGCGCGTTCTTGCTGACACTCGGCGTCAGTTTCGCACTGCTGATGGTCACCCGCTTTTTCTACCAGCAGTTCGCCACGGCCACCATTCTGTCGCGGCGGGTGTTGGTCGTTGGTACCGGTAAGCTGGCGCAGGCGCTGGAGCGGCTGCGTCGTCGCAGCGACTGGCACGGCACCACCCTGATTGGCTTTCTGCACCTGCGTGGCGATCACGATGAAGTCGAAGCCGAACGGCTGATTCGCTCCGAGAAAAACATTGCCGATGTCTGCTCGGAATACGGCGCCGATGAAATCGTCATCGCAGTGGAAGACAACAAGAAGAACTTCCCGACCGAAGAAATCATCGACTGCAAGCTGCGCGGTATCCAGATCACCGAGCTGGCCAGTTTCTTCGAGCAGCGCACCGGCAAAATCCACATCGATGCCTGGTCTCCCGGCCGGATGATTTTCCTCGACGGTTTTGACAACAACGTCTGGCGGATGATGGTCAAGCGCTTGTTCGACATGACCGTGGCCACCATTGGCTTGGTGCTGGCGTCGCCGATAATGCTGTTGCTGGTGTTGATTGTTCGCCATGAAAGCAAATGGCGCGATCCGGCCATTTACAAGCAGATCCGGACCGGCCAGCACGGCCAGCCGTTCACCATCTACAAGTTCCGTTCGATGGTGGTCGATGCCGAACGCACCGGTGCGGTCTGGGCGCAGAAAAACGACCCGCGCGTGACCAAGGTCGGCGCTTTCATGCGCAAGACCCGGCTCGATGAATTGCCGCAGCTGTGGAACGTGCTGAAAGGTGACATGAGTTTCGTCGGTCCGCGCCCGGAGCGGCCGGAGTTTGTCGAGCAGCTGAGCCACAAGATCCCGTTCTACGCGATGCGCCATCGGGTCAAACCCGGTATCACTGGCTGGGCGCAGGTCAATTACCCCTACGGCGACTCCGAGGCGGATACCCGGGAGAAGCTGCAATACGATTTGTATTACATCAAGAACTACAGTCTGTTTCTCGATCTGACCATCTTGGTGCAGACCGCAGAAGTGGTGTTGTGGCGCAAGGGCTCCCGCTGAGCGTATGCTGGTGAGAGCGTGATGCGGAGGGAATCGCATCAGCGCCGTGAATGGAAACTGGAAAGGAGGCGAAGATGTACGAATCCTATTACAAGCTGAGCGGCAAGCCGTTTCAGTTGGCACCCGACCCGTATTTCTTCTTCGGCAGCAGTACCCACAAACGGGCGCTGGCTTATCTGAAATACGGCGTTTCGCAGAGCGAAGGCTTCATTGTTGTCACCGGTGACGTCGGCACGGGCAAGAGCACGCTGGTCCGGACGCTGTTCAACACGCTGGAACAGAAAAACGATCTGATCGCCGGCCAGCTGATGAACACCCAGCTGGATTCGACCAACATCCTGCGCATGGTCGCGGCCACCTTTGGTTTGGCCCACCAGGCCGCCGACAAGACCAGCCTGCTGAAAAACATCGAAAACTTCCTGATGGCGCGCCAGAAGGAAGGCAAGCGCTGCATGCTGGTGGTCGATGAAGCGCAGAACCTGCCGTTCGAATCACTGGAAGAGCTGCGCATGCTCTCCAATCTGCATTTCAAGGGCAAAATCCTGCTGCAGATTTTCCTGCTCGGCCAATCCGAGTTCCGTGACAACCTGCGGCATCCGAATCTGGAGCAGGTTCGCCAGCGGATCACGGCCTCCTACCACTTGGCGCACCTGGACCCGACTGAAACGGTTGGCTATGTCGAACACCGATTGAAAAAGGTCGACTGGAAAAACGATCCGGAATTCACCAAGGAAGCCTATCAGGCCATCTACGAATGCACCGCCGGAGTGCCGCGCCGGATCAACACGCTGTGTGACCGTCTGCTGCTGTTTGGCTTTCTGGAGGAAAAGCACGTCATTGACGAAGCCATTGTCCGCACCGTCGCGCAAGAGCTGCGCGCCGAATTGATGGTGCCGGAAAGCAATGCCCAGCCGGTACGCAGCAATGGCAATGCGGCCAGCCACTCCGTGGCATCGATGCCGCTCAACGGCACGCCGATCACGGGCGCTGATGCCGGTAACCTTGAGCAGCGCATCGCGCAGCTGGAATTCGAATTGGAGCGGATGCGTCGTCGGTTCGACAAGGAGCGCGATTTCATGCGCAAGGTGGTCGCCATCAGTTTCAATTTCGATGACCACGACGAACCCGACGAATGGCGCAAGCCATCCTGAAAAAATGGCGCCATGAGGCGCCATTTTTCTTTAGAGCTTTTGCTCCCATTTCAGCGCGTGGCTGACAATGGTTTCGAGGTCGTCGAAGCGTGGTTGCCAGTTCAGCAGTTGGCGCAGTTTGCTGGAGTCGGCAGCGATGGCGGCGAGATCGCCGGCGCGACGCGGCGCGTAACGAATGTCGAGCGGTTTGCCGGCGACTTTTTCGGCGGTTTTCAGCACGTCCAGCACGCTGTAGCCGTGGCCGTAACCGCAGTTCAGCGTCACGGACTTGCCGTTGTTGCGCAGGTAATCCAGCGCCGACAAGTGTGCTGCTGCCAGATCTTCAACGTGAATGTAATCACGGACGCCAGTGCCGTCCGGCGTCGGGTAATCGGTGCCGAATACCGAGACGCTGGTGCGTTTGCCGCACAGCGCTTCGACCGCGACCTTGATGAGGTGGGTGGCGTTCGGGGTTGCCTGACCGATGCGGGCTTCCGGATCGGCACCGGCGACATTGAAGTAGCGCAGCGTGACGTGCCGGATGGCGCCGGTGGCGGCGTAATCGCGCAGCAACCATTCGCTCATCAGTTTCGACAAACCGTACGGCGATTCCGGCCGGGTCGGTGATTCCTCGGTCACCATCAAGGTGTCCGGCGTGCCATACACGGCGGCGGTTGACGAGAAAATGAAATGCTCAACGCCGGCGGCCTGACAGCATTCGAGCAGATTCAGCACATTGACCGTGTTGTTGCGGTAATACTGCAACGGTTTTTCGACCGATTCCGGCACTACGGTATTGGCGGCAAAATGCAGAATCGATTTGATGTTGTGTTCGCGCAGCAGCCGCAGTACCAGCTCGCGGTCGCCGGTATCGCCGACCACCAGCGTGCCGTATAGCACTGCTTCTTTGCGACCGGTGCTGAGGTTGTCCAGCACAATGACGTTTTCGCCGCGCTCACCAAGTTGGCGGACGACGTGGGAGCCGATGTAACCGGCGCCGCCGGTGACCAGAATGCCGGGTTTCATAATCTTCCCTGTGGGTAAACGGAGCAAAAAAATGGGAGCCTCAAGGCTCCCATTATTGCACAGCTTTTAACTGGCGCCTGCAGGCTCAGCTGCGCTTGGTCAAGTCGACATAGTCGCGCTTGGTGTGGCCAGTGTAAAGCTGACGCGGGCGGCCGATTTTCTGGCTCGGCTCGGCGATCATCTCTTTCCACTGGGCAACCCAGCCGGTGGTGCGGGCGAGGGCGAACATCACGGTGAACATGTTCATCGGAATGCCCATCGCCTTCATGATGATGCCGGAGTAGAAGTCGACGTTCGGGTACAGCTTCTTCTCGATGAAGTACGGGTCCTGCAGCGCGACGCGCTCCAGTTCCATCGCCACTTGCAGCAGCGGATCGTTGTCGGCGCCGAGGTGGTGCAGCACTTCGTGTGCGGTCTGGCGCATGATGGTGGCGCGCGGGTCAAAGTTTTTGTAAACCCGGTGACCGAAGCCCATCAGGCGGAACGAATCGTTCTTGTCTTTGGCGCGAGCAACGTATTCCGGAATCCGCTTCACATCGCCGATTTCCATCAGCATGTTCAGGCAGGCTTCGTTGGCGCCACCGTGGGCCGGACCCCACAGCGAGGCGATACCGGCCGCGATGCAGGCAAACGGGTTGGCACCCGACGAGCCGGCGAGGCGAACGGTCGAGGTCGAGGCGTTCTGTTCGTGGTCGGCGTGCAGGATCAGGATGCGATCGATGGCGCGAACCAGGATCGGATCCGGCACGTAATCTTCGGCCGGCACCGCGAACATCATGCGCAGGAAGTTGGCCGAGTAGGACAGGTCATTGCGCGGATACACGAACGGCTGGCCGATGCTGTATTTGTAGCTCATCGCGGCCAGGGTCGGCACTTTCGCGATCAGGCGGATGGCGCTGATTTCGCGGTGGGTCGGGTTCGTGATGTCGAGCGAGTCGTGGTAGAACGCCGACAGCGCGCCGACCACGCCGATCATGATCGCCATCGGGTGCGCGTCGCGACGGAAACCGGAGAAAAACCGGCTCATCTGGTCGTGCACCATGGTGTGGTGGGTGATGCGGTATTTCCAGTCGTCGAGCTGGGCCTTGTTCGGCAGCTCACCGTTGACCAGCAGGTAAGCGGTTTCCAGAAAATCGGATTTTTCCGCCAATTGTTCGATCGGATAACCACGGTACTGCAACACGCCGGCGTCGCCGTCGATGTAGGTGATTTTCGATTCGCAGGCCGCGGTGGCCATGAAGCCCGGGTCGTAAGTGAACAGCTTTGCATCACCGAGTTTGCGAATGTCGACGACGTCGTAGCCTTGGGTCGGCGAATAGAGGGGCAACGAGACGGGCTCGGCGCGGTCAGGCAGGTGCAGTTTGGCGACCTTGTCTGCCATGGTGGGCTCCTTTAGCGGGCGTGGCGGGCGCATAAATCTGATGCGCCACGTTGAACGTAAGCAGAGCGTAAGTATCGCTCAGGCAGGGGCCGCGAAACTATAGGCGAATTGACGGCCACGTCAATTCGACAAAAGTTACTGATCCTGAGCAAGCTTTGTTCAATTACCCAGCAATTCGCTATGAATAGCATCGATATCGTCGATTTGTCATCGACCGGGGCGAAGCCTATAATTCCGCGGCCGCGCGACAGCGGACGGGGTTCTATTTGGCTGTCGCGCATCCGCCCAGCATTCGGGCCCACTCAAAAAAGACGCAAAACACCGTGACCAAGCAACGTCCTGTCTTTCTGCCGCTCGCACCGGCCGATGTGATGGGGATGCCGGTGATGGCCATCACCTCCATCCTGCACCGCATCTCCGGCATCGTCTTGTTCCTGGGTCTGCCGGCCCTGTTGTATATGCTGCAAAAGTCGCTCGGGTCGGAAGCCGGCTTTGCCGAGCTGAAAACCTGCCTCGCGGCAGGCTGGGCCAAGTTCGGCCTGTGGCTGCTGCTGTCGGCTGTGGCCTACCACGTGATCGCCGGTGTCCGGCACCTGATCATGGATCTGGGTCACCTCGAAACCAAGGAAGGCGGCCGCAAGGCGGCATCGACCGTCTTGGTGTTGTTTGTCATTGCTGCTGCCTTGCTGGGGGTGTTCGTATGGTAAGAGCCGCTACCTCCCTGGGCCGCAGCGGTCTGCATGACTGGCTGATCCAGCGTCTGTCGGCCGTGGTCATGCTGGCTTATGTGCTGTACCTGATGGGCTACCTGATTGGTGCCTATATGGTCCAGCCGGAACTGAGCTACAGCCTCTGGCACGGTTTCTTCAGCCGTCCGTTCGTGAAAATTGCCACCTTGGTGACCCTGCTGGCCGTTGTGGCCCACGCCTGGATCGGCATCTGGACGGTCTTTACCGATTACGTCAAACCGGTCGCGGTCCGCGTCGTGCTGCAAAGCCTGCTGATCGTCACCTGTCTGGGCCTGCTGTTCTGGGGCTTCATCATTCTGTGGGGTGTGTAAATGGCGCATGCCGTTCAAACCTTTGACGCCGTCATCATTGGCGCCGGCGGCGCCGGCATGCGGGCGTCCTTGCAGCTGGCGCAGGCCGGCCTGAAGACCGCGCTGGTCTCGAAAGTGTTCCCGACCCGTTCCCATACCGTAGCTGCCCAAGGTGGTATCACGGTCGCGCTGGGCAACACCCATGAGGACGACTGGCGCTGGCATATGTATGACACCGTCAAGGGCTCCGACTACATCGGTGACCAGGACGCCATCGAGTACATGTGCTCGGTCGGTCCGCAGGCCATCTATGAGCTCGAGCACATGGGCCTGCCGTTCTCCCGTAACAAGGAAGGCCGGATTTACCAGCGTCCGTTCGGTGGCCAGTCGAAGAACTTCGGTGGCGAGCAGGCAGCCCGTACCGCCGCCGCTGCCGACCGTACCGGTCACGCGCTGCTGCACACGCTGTATCAGCAGAACGTCAAGGCCAAGGCTGCGGTGTACTCCGAGTGGTTCGCGCTCGATCTGATCATGAATGCCAAAGGCCAGTGCTGCGGCGTCACGGTCATGAACATCGAGACCGGCGAAATCGTCGCATTCAAGGCCCGCGCGGTGATTTTCGCCACCGGCGGCGCCGGCCGTATCTACGCCTCGACCACCAATGCCTTCATCAACACCGGTGACGGTGTCGGCATGGCGCTGCGCGCCGGCCTGCAGGTGCAGGACATGGAGTTCTGGCAGTTCCACCCGACCGGCATCGCCGGTGCCGGCGTGCTGGTGACCGAAGGTTGCCGCGGTGAAGGCGGTTACCTGGTCAACAAGGACGGCGAGCGCTTCATGGAGCGTTACGCGCCGAACGCCAAAGACTTGGCCGGCCGTGACGTGGTCGCCCGTTCGATGATCAAAGAAATTATCGCCGGTCGTGGCATGAAACTGCCGGATGGCAGCGATTACGTGTACCTGAAGCTCGATCACCTCGGCGAGAAAACGCTGAACGAGCGCTTGCCCGGCATTTGCGAACTGGCCAAGACCTTCGCCCACGTCGATCCGGTCAAGGCGCCGATTCCGGTCGTGCCGACCTGCCATTACATGATGGGCGGTATCCCGACCAACGTGCACGGTCAGGCACTGGTCAACCGCAACGGCAAAGACGAAATCGTCGAAGGCCTGTACGCGGTCGGCGAAATCGCCTGCGTGTCGGTGCACGGTGCCAACCGTCTCGGCGGCAACTCGCTGCTGGATCTGGTGGTGTTCGGTCGCGCCGCCGGTTTGCACGTCACCGAAGCGCTGCAGAAAGACGAGCTCGGTTTCAACGACTTCAGCGACAGCGACACCGAGAAATCGATGGCCCGCTACAACCGCTGGGAAAACAGCAAGGACGGCGAAGATCCGGCCGTGCTGCGCAAGGCGATGCAGACCTGCATGCAGAACTACTTCGGTGTGTTCCGCACTGGCGAGTCGATGGCGAAAGG
>CAMLKQ010000002.1 GCA_946480585.1 uncultured Kangiella sp. | reverse complement strand
TCCTGTCGACGGTGGCGATTGGTCTGTTCTACGGTGCCGGTCTGACCTGGGGCAAGCACACGCACCTCGCGATGATTGAATACTTCCGCTGGTGGGTCGTGCACCTGTGGGTCGAAGGCTTCTTCGAAGTGTTCGCCACCGCTGCCATCTCGCTGATTTTCGTCCGGCTTGGTTTGGTCCGCGCCAAGAGCGCCAGCAGCGCGGTGTTGTTCGCCACCACCGTGTTCCTGTTCGGCGGCATTCTCGGCACGCTGCACCATCTGTACTTCACTGGTGCGCCGACCTCGATCATCGCCGTCGGTGCGATGTTCAGCGCACTGGAAGTCGTGCCGCTCGCGCTGGTTGGTTTCGAAGCCTATGAAACCTATCGCCACACCAAAGCGGCGCCGTGGGTCGCCAAATACCGCTGGCCGATTTTGTTCTTCGTCGCGGTGGCGTTCTGGAACCTCGTTGGTGCCGGTCTGCTTGGCTTCTTCATCAACCCGCCGATCTCGCTGTACTACATCCAAGGTCTGAACTCGACCGCAGCCCATGGTCACGCCGCCCTGTTCGGTGTCTACGGCATGCTCGGTATCGGCCTGATGTTGTTCTGCCTGCGTGGTCTGGCTGGCAGCATCGAGTGGAACGAGAAGATGCTGAAGAGCACCTTCTGGCTGCTGAACTTCGGTCTGGTTGGCATGGTGTTCATGACCTTGGTGCCGGCCGGTATTTATCAGGCCATCGCCAGCATCGATGTCGGTTACTGGTATGCCCGCTCGCCGGACATCATTCACAGCACCGTCATGGAAACGCTGGTCTGGCTGCGGGTACCGGGTGACATCGTGTTCTCGCTCGGCGCCTTCGTGCTGGCCCTGTTCGTGTTCGGTCTGGCCTGGAAAGCGCGTGCGCGTCGCGTCAGCGCCGGTCAACCGGCCCCGGCACTCGAGTAATCCGTGACGAACTCGCGGCCTGTGCAGTCGGCATGCCGCGTGAGCAAGACACAAGCAAGAAGAGGCCGCTGCATGCGGCCTTTTCTTTTGCGCGCAGGTCAAACCGACGTGCGCGTTATCCCCCGCATCATTTGATCCGGCGCAATATGCCGGCTTTCACGCCGCTGCAGACTGCGACAAATCACGCGAAGGCAGAAAGTCATGCAGAGCTTGCAGATGTGGTTGCACCGTGATCACCAATCGCTGTTGCAGTTGCTGCAATGGCTGGCCGAGTGCGACCCCGACCAGCAAGAATCCGCCTGCCTGTCAGTCCTGCGCCGGATGCATCGCCATACCGACGCCCATCTCTGTATTGAAGACGAACTGCTGTTTCCACTGATTGAGCGTGACCAGAAAAGTCACGACATCATGATGCTGCGGGCTGCGCACGGCCGTATTCGTCACGCCATCGGCAAATTGAATGGCGCCATGATCAACCGCGACTGGCCGCGGTTTCGGTTGGAATCCCGCCAGCTGTATGAGGAGTTCCGCACCTTGCAATCCTTTGAGCAACAGCGCTTGTCGGATCTAATCGAAATCGCGTTGTCCCAGCAGGATCAAGAAGCACTCTGGCAATCGGTAGTGGCCATCCGCCAGCGGGTCGGCCTGCCGCTGCCGAAACACCCTGATGGCAACGCCATGTCATTTCAATCCGAGCTTTCTGCCGGCATTTGAGTTTTTGCCTGTTTGATCCTGATGTTTTGCGTCTGCCATGCCGCAAATGATCAAATCGGGATCACAACGGCGAATGTTGCTTCGGTGACATTCGCCGTTTTCTTTTTCTTCACCCACGCGTTCTGTTCAGTGCTCGTGATAGTTGAGCAAGATACTGGGCGAACACCCTTCAGTTGACCTTGATCAACCAGAGCTTGTGATGGCGGCGTAAGCTCTCCACAAGATTTAGTGGCTCAAACCGACCAACAACCACAACAGGGAGTGCTCGAGATGATTCAGCAACACGAACTGCCACGGCTGATCCGCAAGCGCGACGGCCGCCTGACCGACTTCAATGCGGTGTTGATCCGCAACGCCCTCGCCAAAGCCGGCCGCGCCACCAGTGAGTACGACGAAACCCAAGCCGATGAGCTGACCAACGACGCTTTGAAGGTCATCGCACACCGTTATCACAGCGGCGACATTCCAACGGTCGAGCAAGTGCAGGACATCGTCGAGCAAGTGCTGATCGGCAATGATTTTCTCGCCACAGCCCGTGCTTATATCGTTTACCGCGAGCAGCGTGCACGGTTGCGTGCCGACCGCAATACCGTTGTGCAGGTCGAGAAATCGATCAACGAATACCTCACCCGCAATGATTGGCGGGTCAATGCCAACGCCAACCAGGGCTATTCGCTCGGCGGCTTGATTCTGAACACCTCGGGCAAGGTCATCGCCAACTACTGGCTCAACCATGTTTATCCGCCGGAAATTGGTGTCGCCCACCGCGAAGCCGATATTCACGTCCACGATCTCGACATGCTGTCCGGTTACTGTGCCGGCTGGTCGCTGCGCACGTTGCTGCAGGAAGGCCTGAACGGTGTGCCGGGAAAAGTTGAAGCCGCGCCGCCCAAGCACATGTCCAGCGCAGTCGGCCAGATCGTCAATTTCCTTGGCACCTTGCAGAACGAATGGGCCGGCGCGCAGGCGTTCTCGTCATTCGATACCTATATGGCTGCATTTGTTCGCAAGGACAACATGAGCTATGAAGCGATCAAGCAGTGCATTCAGGAACTCATCTACAACCTGAACGTGCCGTCGCGCTGGGGTACCCAGACGCCATTCACCAACCTGACCTTCGACTGGGTCTGCCCGGAAGATTTGCGCGATCAGATTCCGGTGATCGCCGGTGAGGAAATGCCGTTCACCTATGGCGACCTGAAACCCGAGATGGATCTGATCAATCAGGCCTATATCGAGATCATGACCAAGGGCGATGCCAAGGGCCGGGTGTTCACCTTCCCGATCCCGACCTACAACATCACCGAGGATTTTGACTGGGATTCCGACAACGCCACTCGTTTGTTCGAGATGACTGCCAAGTACGGCTTGCCCTACTTCCAGAACTTCATCAACTCGGACATGAAGCCGAACCAGATCCGTTCGATGTGCTGCCGCTTGCAACTGGACCTGCGCGAACTGCTCAAACGTGGCAACGGCCTGTTCGGTTCGGCCGAACAAACCGGTTCGGTTGGCGTGGTCACCGTCAACTGTGCCCGACTCGGTTATCTGTACAAAGGCAACGAAGCCGGCCTGCTGGCTCGTCTGGATGAACTGATGGATCTCGCCAGCGAATCGCTGGAGATCAAGCGAAAGGTCATTCAGCAATTTATCGACATGGGTCTGTACCCGTACACCAAGCGTTACCTCGGTACGCTGCGCAATCACTTCTCGACCATTGGCGTCAATGGCATCAACGAGATGATCCGCAATTTCAGCGGTGATGAATACGACATCACCGACGATCGTGGCCATCAACTGGCGCTGCGCCTGCTCGACCACGTTCGCGCCCGGATGACCGAGTACCAGGAACGCACCGGCAATTTATACAACCTCGAAGCCACACCGGCCGAAGGCACCACCTACCGTTTTGCCAAGGAAGATCAGAAGCGTTTTCCGGACATTCTGCAGGCCGGCTCGCGCCAGCAGCCCTACTACACCAACTCGTCACAGCTGCCGGTCGGATTCACCAACGACGCCTTCGAAGCGCTGGTCCGGCAGGATGCGCTGCAGTGCAAGTACACCGGTGGCACTGTGCTGCACCTGTATATGAGCGAGAAAATCTCGTCGGCCGATGCCTGCAAGAAATTGGTCCGGCGCTCGCTGGAGAACTTCCGGCTGCCCTATATCACCATCACGCCGACCTTCTCGATCTGTCCGGTGCACGGCTATCTGGCCGGTGAACACGAATTCTGCCCGAAATGCGACGAAGCATTGCTGCAGAAAAAGCGCAACGAAGCCGCCTGCCTCGCCTAAATACAGGCGTAAGTGGCAGGCCTCGTTGAAACCCGCTTGCGCGGGCTGAAGTTGGCAAAGGCATCCGTACCGCAGTTGAGTTTGTAGCCAAGTTGAGTCTTTATCCAAGTCAAGAACAAGGAGCACACAATGACCGTCAATGAACTGAAACCGGAAGAGCGGACCCGCTGCGAAGTCTGGACCCGGGTCATGGGTTATCACCGTCCGGTCGCCGAATTCAACCTCGGCAAGAAAAGCGAGCATCGCGAACGCCAGCATTTCGTCGAGAAATGCTGCGGCCACTACAACTGACCGCGCAGCCCCGGCTTTACCGCCGGGGCACTTCAGCCCATGACTGACACGGCTTTGCGTATCGGTGGCTACACGCCACTCACTACCATCGATTACCCCGGCGAACTCGCCGCAGTGATCTTTTGCCAAGGCTGTCCGTGGCGCTGCGCCTATTGTCAGAACGAGCACCTGCTCGATGCCCGCGCTGAAACACCGTTCCGCTGGGATGAGATACGCAATCATCTGGAACAGCGTCGCGGCCTGCTTGATGCTGTGGTACTGAGCGGTGGAGAACCGACTGCACAATCGGCGAGTTTGCACGCCGCTGCCGATTTGAAAGCAATGGGTTTCAAGATCGGTCTGCACACTGGCGGCGCCTATCCGGATCGACTGAAGCAGTTATTGCCGCTGTGTGACTGGGTCGGTTTCGATCTGAAAGAATTGCCAGAGCATTACGATCTGCTCACCGTCACCCCCGGCTCCGGCAGTCGTGCCTGGCAAAGTCTGGAGTTGCTGTTGCAGCGTGATATCGCCTACGAAGTGCGCACCACGGTGCACTGGCATCTGCTGTCGCGGGCGCGTCTGCTGACACTCGCTACCCAACTGCATCAGCTCGGCATCCGCAACTGGGCGCTGCAGATCTGCCATACCCGGCAAGGGCTGGCGCGTCGCTTGCCAATCAACAACTGGACAACATCGGATCGCGAATTCGTGCAACAGGAAATCGCGCCGCTGTTTGCCCAGTTCTGCCTGCGTGATTGAGCGGCCCGTTAGGTTCGTTGCAATTGGCGCAGCATCTGGCACAAACCGTGTTCGGGCGGAATTCTCTAAGCGTGCGCCGCCAATCAACGGCCACCACAGATCTGCCAAAGATCTGCCATTTCTCCGCACAGCCAGCCACAGCGCAATCTGAGAGAACGTTCATCCGTGTTTTCTCGCAATCCACAACCCGGTTGATGCAGGTCAAAGGCACTGCGCCTCCTTAATTCATAATGCGAACCATTCTCAGTCAGGCAATGGAGATTGTTGATGCTTCGCCGCTTTTGTTTCGCCACCGCAATGACGGTATTTGCCAGCAGCAGTTACGCGGTCGAGTACCCGATTGGTCAGCCGCAGTATCGGCATGGTATGGAAATCGCTGCGGTCTACCTGCAGCCGGTGGTGATGGAACCAGACGGCATGATGCTGCCGGCCGAGCAAGCCGACATCCATCTTGAAATGGATATTCATGCCACTGACGACAATCCGAACGGCTTCGAAGCAGACGCCTGGCTGCCCTATCTCAATGGTCGTTACCGATTGGTCAAATCCGGCAGCGAAAAGATCATCGAGGGCGAATTGATGCCAATGGTGGCATCGGACGGCCCGCATTATGGCGACAACGTCAAACTCGATGGTCCCGGTGAATACACGCTGACCTTTTTCGTGGCACCGCCGAGTGCGAGCGGCCATCACCATTTCGGTCGCCATACCGATCGCCTGACCGGTGTGCGGCCATGGTTCAAGCCGTTTGAAGTCAGTTACCGCTTTGTCTTTGCCGGCATTGGCAAGAAAGGCGGCTACTGATCATGGCAACCCGATTGACCGCTTTTCCACGGCCCACATGGCGGTTGGCATTGTTCCCCCTCGTTTTGGCCACAGCGAGCGTCGGCAACGCCGCAGAATCGGCAACCGCCGAAGCCATTGCCGCTCTCAAACAGCGGATCGAAAAGCTCGAACAGCGAGAGCAGGCAGAACAGGACGCACTGGCGTCCGACCGGCTCAGTGAGCGCGAACCGGAGCTCGTCACGCGACTGAAAGCGCTCGAAATGAACACCGGCAGCTTGAAACAGGCGGCGCGACGCATCGATGCCATTGGTGAAATCGAGGCCGGCATTGATCTGCTTTATGTCAGCCAATGGTGGCGCGCCGATGATGCCGATTCTCGCTATGACAATTACCGGCTCGACGCCGCACTGAGTGTGCCGGCCGGTGAGAGTGGCCGCGCCAGCGGTTCGCTGTTTTTCCATGTCCGCGCCGGACAAAGTCCTGCGCCTGATGAGCTGCCGAGCAGTTTCAGTGGCCTCAATGCCACGGCGTTTCAGCTGGGTGGCACCAGCCAGCCGGAAGATGCCGCGCTGACCCTGACCGAAGCATGGTACCAATTTGATCTGCCGTTGACCGGCGGCAAGTCGCGCCATCATCTGCAGGCCAATATCGGCAAGATCGATCCATTTGTATTCTTCGATCAAAATGCCGGTGCCAATGACGAGGCCAGCCAGTTTCTGGCAGCACCGTTGGTGCACAACGCGTTGCTGGACAACCCGATGGCGGCGCAAATCGGAACCGATGCATATGGTTCGACACCCGGCCTTCGACTGGCCTATCGCTACGATCTCGGCAACGAACAATGGCAGGTGTCGTACGGTCATTTCGCCGCCGGCGAAGACGCCAATTTCGGTTCCGCGCGTGACGAATCGCTGCAGCTACTGCAGCTGGAATGGAACACCCGGTTCTGGGGGCAGGCCGGCAATTACCGGCTGTATCGCTTCGAGAACGAAGCCGGTCCGACCTTCATTGCGGATCAGCAAGCCGCGCAACATGGCTGGGCCATCAGTGCCGATCAGAAACTCGG
This sequence comes from uncultured Kangiella sp., assembly GCA_946480585.1. The sequence goes on along the minus strand of CAMLKQ010000002.1, from coordinate 17,411 downwards.
CTCAGACTGGCTTGCGTTTGCCCGCTACAGTCGCGGCCAGGGGCAGAACCTGCCGTTTGATCGCGCCTTGGCGGTCGGCGTCGAGTGGAATGGTGAATGGTGGTCACGCGCCAGCGACAAGCTCGGTCTCGGTTACGCCAAACTGCACAGCAGTCGCGACTTTCGCGATCAGGCCGCTGCCCTGCCTGATTACGGTTATCTGCCGAGCGCAGCCGAATCCCTGCTCGAGCTTTACTACCGCTATCACTTCAACGGCAACTGCCAATTGTCCTTGCACTGGCAGCGCGTAGCCGACGCCGCTGCGAATCCCGCGCAGGAGGATCAGGATGTATTCAGCCTGCGCTTGTTGTGGAGCTATTAAGTCGTTGCTGAGGGCGAAAATCTGTCCATGTCATACCGGTGCAAATTGCTAGTCATTTTTCGCAACGAAGGTGGCAGCCGATTTGTGAACGCACGACGAAGGATGCTTTTCACTTTGCGCAAGTGACTGGAACGATTGCATGGCTGAACTGATCGCCCGCTTCAAACTGACACCGAACCCACCACCGGCAGCGACACCCGTATCGTCGCGTGCCGCGTGGCTGGCCCGGCTTGGCCATGCTTTGCAGCGCAATCGCCAGCCGATTCAATGTCTGCAGTGGTTGTTTGTCCTGCTCTATCTTCTGCTGCTCATCGTGCCGGCGCTGTCGCCGTTGCCGTCAGAACACGCGCGCATCCATGACAATCTGGTCCGGTTCGCCCAGTTTCTGTTCTGGGGCGTCTGGTGGCCGTTCGTGATCTTGTCGGTGCTGCTGTTTGGCCGACTCTGGTGCGGCATTTTCTGCCCTGAAGGCAGTTTGAGTGAATGGGTCAGCCACCACTCCCGCAATTTGAAGCCCATACCAACCTGGCTCAAGTGGCCAGGTTGGCCATTTGTCGCCTTCTTGCTGACGACAGTTTATGGTCAACTGGTTTCCGTCTACGACTATGCCAAACCGGCGCTGCTCATCCTCGGTGGCTCGACTGGCGCGGCTATGCTCGTGGCATTTTTCTGGGGCAAGGATCGGCGCATCTGGTGCCGCTATCTTTGTCCGGTCACTGGCGTGTTCGCGGTGCTGTCGCGGCTGTCGCCGCTGGTGCTGCGTGTTGATACCACCCGCTGGGATCAGAACAAGCATTTGCAGCAAACGCCGGTGCTGTGTCCGCCACTGCTCAATGTCCGCCAGCTCGACAGCATGGCGGAATGTCACCAATGCATGCGCTGCAGTGGCCATCGCGACGCGGTGGCGCTTGCCTGGCGTTCACCGAATGAAGAAATCCTGCGTGGCAATCAGGCCCTGACGGCTTGGCATCATCGACTAATGTTGTACGGCATGCTTGGTCTTGCCAGTGGCGCATTCCAATGGTCAGCGAGTCCATGGTTTGTGCAACTCAAACTGTTTCTGGCCGGCGTTGCAGTCAAACAACAATGGTGGTGGCTGTTGCAGGACTCACCCGCATGGTGGTTGCTGACACGCTACCCATCGACCAATGACGTGTTCAATTGGCTTGATGGCATGTGCCTGCTGATTTATCTGACGGTCGCAACACTGGTGATTGCTGGCAGCGTTGATCTCGCCACCCGGATTGCGGCGCGTATTGCCGTTGGCCGTTGGCATCGCGACGTCGCGCGACGCTTGCTTGAGACATTGACGCCGATGGCGGGTCTGAGCCTGTTTCTCGGTTTGTCCATGATGACGGTCAGTCAACTCGCTGCCAGCGGCATTCAGGTGCCATACGTCGCCGCCATGCGTGGCGCACTGTTGCTGCTCGCCTACGCGTGGCCTGCGTATTTGCTCTGGCGCCTGCTGGATACGTTGCGCATCGTCCGGCGCGGCGCCGTGTTGCTGACACTCACCATTGGCAGCCTGCCATGGCTTTGCGGCTGGCTGCTGTTGTTCTGGTGCTGGTGACCGCACGGAGGGCAGCGCACCGTTCACAAAAACCAAAGCCCCAACGCGACACCGTCAATGCTCATGCCCCGGCCCCGACCAGCCCGTGTGATGGAAATAGCGCGGATACAACTGCAGCGTATCGTGAATGCGAGCCAATGCGGCGGTGCGATGCTCGCTTTGCTCAAGCTGATCTGCCGCTGTCGCGAGCCGGCCAATCAACACATGTAAAGTGGCATCGGCATCGGGCGGCAGATGACAGTTTGCGACCATGTAGGCAATGTTGTCGCGAATCGCTTTACCGAGCGCTTTCGCCTCGGTCGCATCAAAGCCTTTTGTCTTCTGCATCGCCTCGGCGCCGTGTGTGGCCTGACGAATGTTCATCATCGCTTCGCGCAGTGGCGCATCGGTCTCCCACGGCTTGCCGGCATTCAGTTTCAGCGCCGGTTCGGCCGCCTGTTCGTGATGATGATGCTCCATCGCTTCGGCAGCGGTCACTGGCGACGATACGGAGCTGGCAAGCAACGCCATGCTCGTGCTCATTAACAGCGGAGCAAGCGCCAAAATAGCCTTTCGATTCATAAGCCTTTTCTCCTCACAGAATCCGTGCAATGACAGTTTAGCGACCCTATCTTAAGCGTAGCTTGAGCGTGACGCGAAAAAGGCCAGCCAGCCTTTGACGCGAGTCAACATCGGCGCCGACTTTCCGCCAGACAATGAAGCTCTTTCTGCCGAGCGGGCCGCTGCTGCGGATGCTGCAATGACTCACTGTCTTGATGAAGCGAATTTTGGCATGGCGTATGCCCGTCAACTGCCGACACTCGGCGACGCCATGGTCAGCGTACTGAAGCACTTTGGCGCCGAACGCATTTATGGCGTCGGTGGCGACTTCGCAGCCAATCTGATTGCAGCGTTTGATCCAGCCTTGCAGGTCTTGCCGGCCAGCAATGAAATGCACGCGAGTTTTTGTGCCTGCGGTGATGCCGAGATCCGCGGTATCGGATTTTGTCTGACCACCTACACCGTTGGCAGTCTGCCCTGCATCAGCGCCGCCGCGTTGGCGAAAACCGAAAGCCTGCCGGTCGTTTTTCTGTCCGGTGCGCCCGGCGAAGCTGAAGTGCATCGCAATGCCATCCACCATACCGTACACCCCAGCGGAGCGTGGCGTGCGGATTATGATGCCGCCTTACGGGCATTCGCTGGCCTCGGCATACGCGCCGAACGGTTGCAGGGCGCGCGCCACCCGGGCCAGCCAAATGTCGCGGCTTATCATTTTTATGAATTGATTCGTCATGCCTGGCTGAAACGTGAGCCGGTGTTTATCGAGATCCCGCGCGATCTGGTGTTTGCCAAAACCCAGGCGCTCGACCTGCCAGCCTCATGCTCGGCAGCGCCGGCCAGCCCGATGATGCTGGCCGGCGCCGAATTGATCGCAGCGACCATTGCCAGCAAGCTGCAACAGGCCAAGGCACCACTCGTTTACATCGGCGAACAGGTCAAGCTGAACTTGCCGCTGCGACAGTCCTTGCAAGCGTTCTGTCAGCGTCATCAAATCCCCTACGCCACCAGCTGGTTTGCCAAGGGCTTGTTCGATGATTTTGATCCGCTCTGCCTTGGTGGTTACAACGGGGCATTCACTGAAAGCCGTCGCCGTCATTACATCGACACGCAAGTCGATTACGTGCTCGATTTCGGCACCAGTGTTTTCAGTCAGGATACCGGTCATGCCTTTCAGACCGGCACCCACCGCATCGGACTCATTCCCAATCGCACCACGGTAAAAAGCACGCTGCCACAGGAGCAGGATCTGCAAGTCCTGCTGCAACAGCTTGCCACCCTCCTGCCGGCCAGCTTTCGCGCGACGCCACCGCAGCCAGCGCCACTACCGCCCCTGCCGGCACCAGAGGCAGCGCTCGCGTTTCATAATCTGGCCGACGTGCTCAACGCCCTGCAAGCGGAAGATCGCGAACACGCTTACATCTACGTACCGGAAGTCGGCAATTCGTTTTTTGCCAGCTGCGGCCTGCAAACGCGCGCCAGTCAGCTAGGCCGCAGCTGGCTCGCCAATCCGTGGTATGCCGCGATGGGCACCAGTCTGCCGTATGCCCGGGTCGCGGCAGAACACGTCAAGGCGCAGGCAGCGAATAGCACTGGCGATCGGGTGATTCTGCTGACCGGTGACGGCGGTTTCCATTTTCAACTCAATGAACTGATCCATGTGCAAAAGGAAAAGCTGCCGCTGCTCATCCTTTACATGCGCAACAACATCTTTGATCTGGGCAAATCCGGTGATGGACCGATCTATCACTGCTCTGACGATGGCTTTGACGTGACCGCCATCATCCGCGCCTACGGTGGTCTGACTTATCGCTGCGACACCGTGGCGAGCTTTCGTGAACAATTCCGTGCCGCCATTGTCCGCAATCAGGGATTGACCCTGCTTGAAGTGCCATGCCCTGCCGGCACGGCATTCCAGAGCCCGGAAATCCGGATGCTCAATCTGTTTATCAAAGCGCGCAACGGTGATCCGGATGCCAATCAGCAATGGCTCGCGCTGTGTCAGGCAGATGCACACCGCGCAACCGACACGCAGAACTGATTCCTTTTGGAGAATGGCATGGAACTCGTTTGCCCGGCAGGCAATCTGCCCTCGCTGAAGGCCGCCATCGAAAACGGCGCCGATGCGGTCTATGTCGGTTTCAAAGACGACACCAATGCCCGCCATTTTGCCGGGCTGAATTTCACCGACCAGGATCTGCAGCAAGCGATCGGCCTGATTCGCAAACTCGACCGCAAACTGTTCATCGCCATCAATACCTATGCCCAAGCCGGTGGCTGGTCGCGCTGGCAGCGCGCGGTGGATCAAGCGGCCGCACTCGGCGCCGATGCCTTGATCGCGGCCGACATCGCGGTACTCGACTATGCCGCCACGCGTCACCCGAATCTGCCGCTGCATTTGTCGGTACAGGCATCGGCCACCAGTCAGGCGAGCCTCGCGTTCTATCATCGCCACTTCGGTATCGGTCGGGCGGTGCTGCCGCGCGTACTGTCGCTGGCACAAGTGCGCGCCGTCGCCGCCGCATCGCCGTGTGCCATCGAAGTGTTTGGTTTTGGCTCGCTGTGCATCATGGCCGAAGGCCGTTGCCAGTTGTCGTCGTACGTCACCGGTGAAGCACCGAATACTTGCGGCGCTTGCTCGCCGGCCAAGTTCGTCCGCTGGGAAGAACACAGCAATGGCGTGCTGGAGTCTCGCTTGAACGGCAGCTTGATCGATCGGTTTGCGCCCGGTGAGCGCGCGGGCTACCCCACCCTCTGCAAAGGCCGCTTCGTCGTCAACGGCAAGCGCTATCACGCGCTGGAAGAGCCGGTCAGTCTCAACACGCTCGATCTGCTGCCGGAGCTGAAGCGCATCGGTATCAAAGCGATCAAGATCGAAGGCCGTCAGCGCAGTCCAGCCTACGTTGCCCAAGTTGCCCGGATCTGGCGGCAGGCGCTGGATGCTGCAGCAACGACGGCCGACTTCACGCCCGCCGCCGCGTGGCAGCAAACGCTGGCCGATCTGTCCGAAGGCGCGCAAACGACCTTCGGCGCCTATCACCGCGCCTGGCAATAACGAATTGTGTGACCGATGGCCAAGCGCCAGTCACAAGCCTCCGCACACTGCGGCCGAACCAGAACAACGCCACATTACGAGACACTGAAACATGCTCCCGACATCGTCACTGCAATTGAGCATCGGACCGGTGCTGTACTACTGGGACAAAACGCAACTGCTGGACTTTTATCAAGCGCTTGCAACGGCACCCGTTCAAACCGTCTATCTCGGTGAAGTGGTGTGCAGCAAACGCCGCAGTCTGCGCCTGCCAGAATGGCTCGACGTCGCACGCAGCCTCGCCGCGTGCGGCAAGCAAGTGGTGCTGTCCACCCTGACACTCATCGAAGCCCAATCAGAACTCGCCGGTGTCGAGCGCGCCTGCAACAACGGCGAGTTTCTGGTCGAAGCCAATGACATGGCGGCGGTGCAGTTCTGCAGCGAACGTGGTTTGCCGTTTGTTACCGGACCTCATATCAATCTCTACAACGGCCGCGCCTTGCGCTTCTTGCAACAGAGCGGCTTGCAGCGTTGGGTGCTGCCGCTGGAGCTGTCTCGCGAACAGCTGCAGTTGCTGCAACAGGAAGCGTGCGAGCTGTCGTCGGCGCCGCTGCCAGAACTGGAAGTGTTTGGCTACGGCCTGATGCCACTGGCGCATTCGGCGCGCTGCTTTACCGCCCGCCACCACGACTTGCCGAAGGACCGCTGCGAGTTTCGCTGCATCGAGGATAGCGATGGCATGCCGGTTTACAGTCAGGATGGCGATCGCCTGTTCACCATCAACGGTATCCAGACCCAATCCGGTCGTTGTCTGGATCTGCGTCATGCCTGGCAGGACATGCAACAGCGCGGCGTCAACGCCTTTCGGTTTAGTCCGCACTCGCCGGCATTCTTTGCGTCGACACAGACATTTTTTGAAAGAGTCCAGGCACTCACCGATGCTATCCAAGGCAAGCGCGCACTTGAAAAAGCCCGTAGCGCCGAAACCGATTGCGATGGTTACTGGTATGGTGCGCCCGGTATGATCCGGGTACTGCCAGTCAGTTAGTCAAGGTCCATACTGGCGCGCGTTGTCAGCATGCTGTTATGTGGGTTGTCATCAGGAGTCTGAGGACATTCAGGCGCGTTCCAGCAGCCAGCGTAATGGCGCCGGCATCCGTTCCGGTTCCAGCGTATCGAGAAAATTCTTCACCGCCAGCGCCAGCTCGGTGTCACCCTGCATCACCAATTTGCGCTGAAAGAACAGCGTGTCCGGATCGCGTTCCTGTCGCAGCAAAATGAGAAAGGATTGCAGATCACCGCGAATGCTCGCATCTGTCGGGCCACGCTGAGTGCTGGCGTGCAAACGCTGACCGCACCGCGTGATCCGGATCGGATACGGCCAATCGGTGCAGTCAATCGCCAGCCAGCGATTGTCGAGCTCGGTCAGCGCACCGTTGCGCAATGGCTCCTGCAGCATCTCATTCAGCAAGCGGGTCGCAGCGCGCTCGAGCAACGGTGGTGGCAGCCAGCGCCCGACTGCCGGCAGCTGCACCAGGCAGCGCCTGGCCACGGCATCCAGTGCGGGTGATTGCTGCAGGGACGCAAGGGCGGCATGCATCGGATTCACGGCTGTTCCTCGTTCTGATCATTGGCATTGCCCGTGTGGCTTGTCGCCACCGCCGGCTTTTCTTGCAGCTGCATCAGGCAATCGTGCAGCCTGGCTTTGGCAATCAGCAATTCATCGGCCTGATAATGCCGATGCAAGGTTTTCTTGGCGCCCCATTGGCTCAGCACCACGTGCTGAGCCGGCGTTACACCATGCCGCTCAAGGCTGCGCTTGGCACAAACGCGGCTGCAACCGTCGATAGCGACAATGGCGCGTCCTGACTTCGCTGTTTTGACCAGCGCCGGCACATCACCGCCGACACCGGCAATACACGACATTTCCGCCAATTGTTCGCGATCCAGCGCAAGCGCCAGATCATTGGCGAGCTGGGCCGAACTGGAGCAGCCCGAGCAGCTGTAAACCAGTGGCAGTGCTGGCGTGGTCGCTGCAATGGGTTCGCTTTTTGCCTCTGATGTGGGGGCCTGAGCCATCAGGCCCCGCTGCGTGCTCATCGCCTGATGGGCGATCTGCTGAAACAGACGCACGATGAAATCACGGTCGAGGCCTAGCGCCGCGGCCCGCTCGCCACGTGCGCGCAGCATCGGCAAAAGCCGATCGTAAGCCGGCACCGATTCAGGCCCGGTTTTGCGCGCGGCAATCTGTTGCACCAGTTGCTGGCGCTGTGCGAGCAGCGCCAGCAACCGGCTGTCGAGCTGGTCGATCTGTTGGCGCAACCCGTCGAGGCTGTCGGCGTTGTCGGCGAGCGGATTCATCTTCGCATGCTAGTGCGACCTTGCCGGCCGCCGCTTGATCCGGGTCAGTTCAGATGGCGGTACCTGCCTGATGACGGCTCTGCTAGATTGGGAAATCATCCGTTTCGACCGGTCCGCGCCATCCAGCAACCGGTCCTGCAGGAAGCTCACCATGACGGCCGAGAAACCCACCCGCCAATCAACCCGGTTGGAGGCTTTCACCGACGCAGCCTTTGCCTTCTCGCTAACGCTGCTGGTGATTGCCGGCGATAACGTGCCGACCAGTTTCGACGAATTCATCCTCGCCCTGAAATCGATCCCTGCCTTTATCGCCAGTGCGGCGCTGCTGTTGATGTTCTGGTACAGCCATATGCGCTGGAGCCAACGCTACTGCCTCTGTGACATGACCACGATTCTGCTGACGTCGGCCTTGGTCTGCACGGTGCTGGTGTTTGTGTACCCGCTGAAGATTGTTTTCGGCAGCTTGTTTCACTGGCTCAGCGGCGGCTTTTTTCAATTGCCGATGACCGGCATTGGCTTGCAGGCGATCAACAGCCTGTTCGTCATTTACGCCGTTGGCTTTCTTGCGATGTGCAGTTGGCAAGCGCTGCTTTATCAGCATGCCCTGCGCAAGTCGGCGCAACTGCAACTGGATGAAGTGGATCAACTGGAAGCCAGACTGGAACGGAACAGCTTTGTATTGCAGACCATACCCGCCTGGCTGTCGCTGTTGTATTTGTGGCTGGTCCCGGCACAATACGGACCATTCAGCGGCTTTCTGTACAGCCTGCTTGGCATCATGATGCCGTGGTATGGCATCAAGGCCAACCGTCTGTTGGCAAACGCACAACAAGGAAAATCTGCATGAAACCCCTGCTCGCTTTGACTGCACTGTTGCTCGGCGGTTGTGCCAGCCTGTCGGAAACCGAGTGCCGCAGTGGCGACTGGTATGGCGTTGGTCTGTTGGACGGGCAGAACGGCGCACCGCTATCGCGGCTCAGCAATCACCGGGAAGCCTGCGCCGAGTTTGGCATCAGCATTGATGGTGATCGTTACCGCGCCGGCCGTGATGAAGGTCTGCTCAGCTATTGCACACCGGAGAACGGCGTTCATGTCGGGCGCAGTGGCGCAACGTATCACAACGTCTGCCCGGCCGATCTGGCTGGCGAGTTCATGCGGCAATACCGCTTCGGTTACGCGATTTGGGAGATCGAGCAGGCGCTGGAACGTATCGATCGGCGCATTGCCGAGATCGACAGTGAGCTCGCCAAGAAAGAGCTGAGCGATGACGCGCGCCGCAAACTGCGTCGTGAGCGTGACGATCTGGAAGATGAACACGACGATCGTGAACGCGAACTGCGCATTCTGGAAACTGTCGATTTGGTACGTGGATGAGCGGCGGTCGTGCTGCTCACGCGGCGAGCAGTCTGAGCTGAGAACAACGAAGGAATGGTGCCCGGGACCGGAATCGAACCGGTACGGCCCTTTTACGGTGCCGACGGATTTTAAGTCCGTTGCGTCTACCTATTTCGCCACCCGGGCATGGGCCGCAGTGTAATCAGCGCAACCGCACACAGCAATCGTGCTGGCGTTCACTGCCTCAATCGCGGCAACAAACTGCTGTCTGCACTGCTAGAAATGACAAAGCCCCGCGAACGGGGCTTTGTTTTTTACTGGAGCGGGAAACGAGACTCGAACTCGCGACCCCGACCTTGGCAAGGTCGTGCTCTACCAACTGAGCTATTCCCGCAAAACTGACTTGTTGTTTCTTACAATCACTACCACGCCAGAGGCGCTTACAAATTTGGAGGCGGAGGTCGGAATCGAACCGGCGTCCACGGATTTGCAGTCCGCTGCATGACCACTCTGCCACCCCGCCGTGGCGCACGATGTTCTCACATCGCACTACATCCAAGCACTGCCATTGTTTCAACGCCGCGCTGCCGCACTGAAACAAAAAACCCCGGCTGGACTTGATGCCTGTCTCGGCGCCGAGGTTTGTTACCTGACTACAAAATTCTGGAGCGGGAAACGAGACTCGAACTCGCGACCCCGACCTTGGCAAGGTCGTGCTCTACCAACTGAGCTATTCCCGCAATGCGGGGCGCATTTTACTGGTTGCCGGACCCCTGTCAAGCCAAGATGAAAGGATTTTTTCAACTTGGTCAAAGCATAAACAGCTTTATTTTCCGGCATTTGCGCGCAGTGTCGGCCACGCGGCACGCAGGTAGATCACCATCGACCACAACGTGAACACCACCGCGACATCCAACAAAACATGGCCCAACTGGACCCATGGATTGTCCCAACCCGGCGGATTGGCCAGCAGTACCACAATGGCCAGCATCTGGCACGCTGTCTTGATTTTGCCGATGGCCGAAACCTTGACCGCAGCCCGGTTACCCAGCTCCGCCATCCACTCACGCAGCGCGGAAATGGTGATTTCGCGGGAGATGATCACGAAGGCCGGCACCGCCAGCCATGGGCTGGCATGACGCTCGACCAGCAGCACCAGCGCCACCGCCACCATCAGCTTGTCCGCGACCGGGTCCAGGAAGGCGCCAAGCGGCGAGGTCTGGCCGAGTCGACGGGCGACAAAGCCATCCAGCCAATCGGTGAAGCCGGCCAGCGCAAAAATGGCGGCGCTGGCGAGGTAATGCCATTTCCAGGGCAGGTAGAAGCAGACCACGAAGGCCGGGATCAGGGCGATTCGGATCAACGTCAGGATATTGGGGATGGTCATACAGGTCCGGTTGGCCGTCTATCGCGGCTTGGTCAAACGCGGCTTGGCGATGGCGCGCAGTATGCCAGTTCGAGCCGGCAAAAGCTTGTGACGCCGCACGCGCTGGCACCAGCTATCCAGCCATGTCGAGACAAGCCTTGCTCAATTGGGATGGAGTGCAGCATGAATGCGCTCCGCCAATGTCCGGCTGATACCGGGCACCGCAGCGATGTCGTCGACGCCGGCTTTCATCAATTCCTGCAAGCCGCCAAACCGACGCAGCAATTCCCGCCTGCGCTGTGGCCCGACCCCATCGATACCTTCCAGCGGCGAGCGGCTGCGCTTCTTCTCCCGCCGCGCCCGGTGACCGGTGATGGCAAAGCGGTGTGCCTCGTCGCGAATGTGCTGGATGAAATGCAGCAGACTCGCATCCGGCGGCAACTGCAAGGGCGCGGCACGGCCCGACAAGTGCAACTCTTCCTGACCAGCGCGCCGATCCGGGCCCTTGCTGATGCCGACCGCGAGCACGTTGTCGATTTGCAGCTCATCGAGAATTTTCTCGGCCTGCGCCAGCTGGCCGGGGCCACCGTCAATGAACAAGACATCTGGCAGCTGGCCTTCACCGCGCTTGAGCCGGGCGTAACGGCGCGACAGCGCCTGATACATCGCTGCGTAATCGTCGCCACCGGTAATGCCTTCGATATTGAAGCGCCGGTAATCGCTCTTGCGTGGACCATTCAGATCGAACACCACGCAAGAGGCGACAGTCTGCTCGCCCATGGTGTGGCTGATGTCAAAGCATTCGAAGCGCTGCGGCACCACATCGAGACCGAACAGCTCGCGCATCTGCTCGCCACGCTTCTGCCCTTCCGCCTGCTGGGCAAATCGACTGGCGATGCTGTTCTGGGCGTTCTTGATCGCCATCTGCAACCACGCAGCGCGATCGCCACGCACCGAATTGGCAATGCGCAACTTCCGCCCTGCCCGCTGCTCCAACAGCGCGGTAAGCGACTCGCCGTCGAATTCGCTGGCGTTGTGAATGATCTCGCGCGGGATATCGCGCTCGGCAAGATAAAACTGGTTCAGGAACGCGTCGATCAAATCATCGACATCGGCGCCAGCCGGCAACTCTGGCATCACGCAATGGCTGCCACTGACCCGGCCATCGCGGACATACAGCACATAAACACAGGCCAGCCCTTTCTCGATCACGCCGGCCACCACATCGACATCGCCGCTGTCGGCCGACACCCGTTGCCGATCCAGTACCCGCCGCAGCTGAGCGATCTGATCACGCAGCTGCGCAGCTTTTTCGAACTGCAGCTCGCCAGCCGCTTGCTCCATTTGCTTGGCGAGTTCGCTAATCACATCCTGATTGCGACCTTCATAAAACATCGCGGTCAGCCGGACGTCCCGATCGTATTCTTCCGGCGTGACATAGCCGACACAGGGCGCGGTACAGCGGCCAATCTGATATTGCAGGCACGGCCGTGTGCGATTGGCAAAATAGCTGTTTTCACACTGCCGGACATGGAACAACTTCTGCAGCAGCAACAGGCTTTGCCGCACGGCGCCGGCACTCGGGAACGGGCCGAAATAACGGCCTTTTTCCTTGCGCGGACCACGGTGAATGGCCAGCCGTGGGTAGGTTTCGCCAGACAGAAAGACATACGGATACGACTTGTCGTCGCGCAGCAGGATATTGAAACGCGGCTGGAATTCCTGAATCAGGTTGTATTCCAGCACCAGCGCTTCGCTTTCTGAATGGGTCAGCGTGACATGAATATCGGCAATCTGGCCGACCAGCACTTCGGTCTTGATGCTGTCATGCTCGCGGCGGAAATAACTGCTGACCCGCTTCTTCAGATTCTTGGCCTTGCCGACGTACAACACTTCGCCATTGCCCGCCAGCATCCGATACACACCGGGTTCGGTACTCAGCAACTTGAGTGTCTCGGCCAACCGCTCCGGCTCGTGGATCAGCAAGCCCTTTTCGGTGAGGGTGGTTACGGGAATGGAGTCGGTCATTTCGGAATCGGTATGCTCAAGTGCCCTGCCGTCAAACTCAGGCTGGGCTTAAAACAGAACCAGCGCTATTAAAGCGCTGGTTCTGGCAATCGTGAAAATCGTCACAACGATCAGCTGGTTTGGGTTTGTACCACACCATGCCGAATGGCCAAATGAGTCAGCTCGACATCGCTGGTCACTTTCAGTTTTTCAAACAGGCGATAACGATAGCTATTGACGGTTTTTGGCGACAAGCAGAGCTTGTCGGCAATATCCTGCACCTTGCAGCCTTGGGTGACCATCAACATCACCTGGGTTTCGCGCTCCGACAAGGTTTCAAACGGGCTGTCGCTGTCATCGGTGACCTGACGCAGCGCCATCTGCTGAGCAACATCGGCTGCAATATAGCGGCGACCACCGGCTACCTGCCGAATCGCCCGCACCATTTCCTGCACATCAGCGCCCTTGGTCAGGTAACCGTGGGCGCCGGCTTGCAAGAACTTGGAAGGGAACGGCTCATCACCGTGCACGGTCAGCGCAATGATTTTGGCTTCCGGCACTTGCCGCAAAATACGCTTGGTGGCTTCCAGACCGCCGATGCCCGGCATGTTGGCATCCATCAACACCACTTGCGGTTTCAACTCGCGCGCCAGCTTGATCGCATCTTCGCCGGAAGCGGCTTCGCCAATGACCTTGATGTCGCCTGCATCTTCCAACAGGCGCTTGACCCCCGTCCGCACCAAATCGTGATCGTCTGCCAACAGCACTTTGATCACCGCTTGTCTCCCCTGGCCGATTGGATAATCGAATCGAAAACCGGTCGGCGTTTGGGTCTTGTTCGTGCGGAGGACCGGCCGACCGGTTCGGCTACGTTACTGCGGCGCGGCAAAGGAGACAAGCACAACTCAGCTGTCAGTTTTCTTTGCACCTAACAGCGATTTTCTCAGGCAACCGGCAGCCGAACGGTCGGTTTGTTCAGATTCTGCACAGCCCATTTTGCAGGCAGCAGGCGATTCGAGAATGAGTCTCGACAACGATAGTCACGGGCAGCAAAGGGAAGGACAGAACGTAATATGGCGGAGAGAGTGGGATTCGAACCCACGGACGACTTACGCCGTCGCCGGTTTTCAAGACCGGTGCATTCAACCGCTCTGCCATCTCTCCGGAGCGCGGGGCGGCAAGAATACCGGAAGGTTTTAAGCCGATGAAGTCTTCAGACAGAAAAAACGCGGCCCGAAGGCCGCGTCAAGGTGACTGGAGATACAGATTCCTGCCGATCAGAGCAGATTTTCACCATTGAGACTCATGCGCGCTTCGCGCCAGCCTCCCATCCAATGCTCGCGGACATCATTCGTGGCGTAAGGACAGGTTTCTTTCGACTTGCCCTCCAGCCCCGCCTGATAGCCCCGGGTATGGGCACGGCTCATGCGATCACGCTTTTGTCTCTTCATGATGCTCACCTCACTGTTCAGCCAGAAAACGGAAGCGACGCCCGGGCAAAGCCGCCCGCAAGCAGCCGTTTCCTGAACTAACCGTAGTACAGGGCCTACCCCGCCGCAACGACAAAAACGGCATAAGGAAAAGCTCAAGCATCACCTGAAAACGACTTTAAAAACATACCCTATCAATATGTTTTTATTGATTTTTATTCATTCGATAACTGACCTGGCGATAGCGTCGGCTCACCAAGATTCAAGCACTTGCATCAGGACCCCTTGCTGGTCGGAACAGGTCAGGTTACCTTTACGTTAACGTAAAGCTCGGTTACCCTTTTTGGCTCTGCTGCAGGTTGGCCTCCATGAACCAGACGTTCTCCATTACCGATTTGGCCCGCGAGTTCGATGTGACGCCCCGTTCGCTGCGTCACTACGAGGACGAAGGCCTGCTGTCGCCACAACGGGCCGGTCAGCAACGCATTTACAGCAACCGGGACCGGGTTCGCGTTGCGTTGATCCTGCGCGGCAAGAGCGTCGGTTTTTCGTTGGCGGAAATCCGCGAAATCATCGACCTGTACGACCTGCCGCAAGGCGAGGAACTGCAAGCCCAGCTGTTGCGCGCAAAACTCGCTCGCCGGCGTGCCCAGCTGCAGCAGCAAAAAGCGGACATCGACCACATGCTGGCCGAACTGGACGCCATCGAAAACCGTATCACCACCGACAACCCACGCAGCTGACCACGCATCAGTTGCCGGACTTCACGCCAGGAGCATTAGCAAGCCATGTACCCCACTCTCAATTTTGCCCTCGGCGATACCGCCGACATGATTCGGGATTCGGTTCGCGCGTTTGCCGAAAAGGAAATCGCCCCGATCGCTGCCGAGGTGGATCACAACAATGCCTTCCCGATGCCACTGTGGCGCAAGCTCGGTGAGCTGGGAGTGCTCGGCATCACCGTCGAGGAGAAATGGGGCGGTGCCGGCATGGGCTACCTCGAGCACGTGGTCGCGATGGAAGAAATCAGCCGGGCCTCGGCCTCGGTCGGTCTTGCTTACGGCGCGCACTCGAACCTGTGCGTCAACCAGATCCGCAAGAACGGCAATGACGCCCAGCGCGCGAAATACCTGCCGAAATTGATCAGCGGCGAGCATGTCGGTGCATTGGCGATGTCCGAGCCCGGCGCCGGCTCCGACGTGGTCAGCATGAAGCTGCGCGCCGAGAAAAAAGGCGACGTCTATGTGCTGAACGGCAACAAGATGTGGATCACCAACGGTCCGCATGCCGACACGCTGGTTGTTTACGCCAAGACCGATGTCAACGCCGGCCCGAAAGGCATCACCGCCTTCATCATCGAAAAAGGCATGAAAGGCTTCAGCACCGCGCAAAAGCTCGACAAGCTCGGCATGCGCGGTTCGGATACCTGCGAGCTCGTGTTCATCGATTGCGAAGTGCCGGAAGCGAACATCCTCGGCAAGCTCAACGAAGGCGTCAAAGTCTTGATGAGCGGTCTGGATTACGAGCGCGTGGTGCTGTCGGCTGGCCCGCTCGGCATCATGCAGGCTTGCATGGATGTCGTCGTGCCTTACATTCATGAGCGCAAGCAATTCGGCCAGGCCATCGGCGAATTCCAGCTCATTCAGGGCAAAGTAGCTGACATGTACACCACGCTGAATGCCTGCCGTGCCTATGTGTACACCGTTGCCAAAGCCTGCGATCGTGGCGAGACCACCCGCAAGGATGCCGCCGGCGTCATTCTGTACGCCGCGGAAAAAGCCACCCAGATGGCGCTCGATGCCATCCAGATACTCGGTGGCAATGGCTACATCAATGAATACTCGACCGGTCGCCTGCTGCGCGACGCCAAGCTTTACGAAATTGGCGCTGGCACCAGCGAAATCCGCCGCATGTTGATCGGCCGCGAGCTGTTCAAAGAGACGATGTAACGCGTTCCGGCCTATGCCAAAAAAAACAGAACGGCATAACCAGCGCGATAGCTAGCGCAAATCGCGCCAACGGTGAATCCGGCACAAGTCGGATTCACCGTTCTGCCAAGGATGGCGGACAATACTGACCCAGCATTTACCTTGGCCCGATTCCAGTCCGGGCTCTAGACCCAAAATGGAGCTTTCAGCATGTCGCACGATCCGGTTGTCATCGTTTCCGTTGCCCGTACCGCGATGGGCGGTTTTCAGGGCGCTCTGAGTAGCCTCACCGCGCCGGAACTCGGTGCAGTGTCGATCAAGGCCGCGGTCGAGCGTGCCGGCTTGAAGCCGGAAGACGTGCAGGAAGTGTTCATGGGCTGCGTGCTGCACGCCGGCCTCGGTCAGGCGCCAGCCCGGCAAGCTGCGCTCGGTGCCGGCCTGCCGCAATCGGTGCCCTGCACTACCATTTCGAAAGTCTGCGGTTCGGGCATGAAAGCGTTGATGCTGGCGCATGACTTGATTGCCGTTGGCAGCAATGACGTGATGGTCGCTGGCGGTATGGAAAGCATGACGAACGCGCCGTATCTGTTGCCGAAAGCCCGCGGTGGCATGCGCCTCGGTCACGGTCAGGTGCTCGATCACATGTTCTTCGACGGCCTCGAAGATGCCTACGACAAAGGCCGCCTGATGGGCACCTTCGCCGAAGAAACCGCCAAGGCTTACGGCTTCACCCGCCAGCAGCAAGATGAATACGCGATCACGTCGACCGTGCGCGCGCAGAAAGCGATCGCCGATGGCGCTTTCGAATGGGAAATCGCGCCGGTTGCCATCGCCAGCAAAGCCGGTGAAACGCTGGTGAAAGTGGACGAGCAGCCGGGCAACGCCAAGATCGACAAGATCCCGACCCTGAAACCCGCCTTCGCCAAAGACGGTACCGTCACCGCAGCGAACTCCTCGTCGATCTCCGACGGCTCGGCCGCGCTCGTTCTGATGCGTCAAAGTGAAGCGCAAAAACGCGGCCTGAAGCCGCTGGCTAAGATCGTTGGCCACTCCGGCCATGCCCGTCAGCCGGCCCAGTTCACCACCGCGCCGGTCGGCGCCATGCAGGCGCTGTTTGCCAAGACCGGCTGGAGCGACAAAGACGTTGATCTGTACGAAATCAACGAAGCCTTTGCCGTGGTCGCGATGGCGGCGATGAAAGATCTGGGCCTGTCGCATGACAAGGTCAACGTCAACGGCGGTGCTTGCGCACTCGGTCACCCGATCGGTGCCTCGGGCGCTCGCCTCGTCGTCACGCTGATCGGCGCGCTGCGCCGCCAGAACAAGAAGCGCGGTGTTGCCAGCCTGTGCATCGGCGGCGGCGAAGCCACCGCAATGGCGATTGAGCTGGTTTAATCAGGTTATAGAAAGAATCCGTCACCCCGGCGAAAGCCGGGGTCCAATTTGTAATCGAAATGGATACCGGCTTTCGCCGGTATGACG
>CAMLKQ010000001.1 GCA_946480585.1 uncultured Kangiella sp. | reverse complement strand
TCATGGCGCGGGAGTTTGGCACAACTGCCAGGCAGGGCAAAGTCTCGACGCTGCACTCGGCATGGCCGGACTGTTACAGATCATGACAAGGCAACGGTGCAAGACAGTACGCGAGTATCAGGCTGTGCGCGCCGGCGGTGGCAATACGGTGCGGTGCGTCCAGCCGGCTTGCGGTGGCGAGAGGCCGATAACGAAAGGTCGATGACGTCGCGCGGTGGCAGCTGACGATAATCCGTCAGCGCCGCTCGCTGCCGTGTTGATGCAGGCTGGTGCTCGATTCGGCGAAACCGGCAATGAAACCGTCGCGGGCACTTTGTGTGAACAGGCGCTCGGCCGAACCAAGTGTGTCGCGATAACCGAGCGTGAACACCTGCGTATGGCCGGCCGCGGCCGTGGCGCGCAAGTCAGCTTCGATGCGCTGGGTCCATGGGTCGTCGCTGGCATAGGCATTTTCATACAGCACGATATCGGGGTTGTGCGGATGCGGCTGCATCAGTGCCAGTCCGGCCAGCGTATCGGTACCGTCTTCGTTGAGCCAAATCGCTTCGCCAATCAGGTTCAGACCGCGGTTCAACAGGACGATATCGTCGGGCCGCTCGGCTTTGAACTGGCGAATGACCGCCAGCATCGCCTGCACTTTTTCAATGCGGGTGGCGCGCGACCAGTGCGGGTGAGTGAGGTAGCGATCGACCGTGTCCGGCGTGTCGAGAAACACACCGTGCAAGCCTTGTCGAACCAAGTTCTCGTGCTGGACTTGCAACCAGCGCTGCCAGACCGGGGCGCTGACATCGATACGCCAGGACGCGAACTTCTCGTTCCATTCCAGCGCCACCTGCTCAAACGCTTGTTGCTCCGCGGCGGGCAAGCTGGCAACGAAGGCGTCGAACGCCGGTTTTTCCCGGCTGTCGAGTTCGCCAATGCTGAGGTAGCCAATGACGCGGGCATTGCGCGTGGCGGCGTGGTCGAGCAGGGCGTGCAATTGCGTGGCCGACAACTTGCGGCTGTCGAGGATCAGCAGTTCACCGGTTTGCAGGGTTTGTTGCAGGCGCTGCAGTTTGGCGGCGTCATGGCCGTAATACAGTTGGTAGCTGCGAGCCTCGAACGGGCTCGCCGGTAATGGCGCGCGGTGCTGACAGGCGCCCAGCAGCAATACCGAAAGCAACATGGACAGCAAACCGGGCCGCCAGCCGCGGGTCGGGCCGTGCAAACGCCGTGACTGATCCGAGCTGAGCTGCGAGAGCGAACGACGCGCGAACATGGTTCAGCTTCCTTGGTTGAGCAGGGCAATCAGATCCTGACCGACCGTGAGCCGGGGCCGCTCAACGATGCGGCCCAGCTCGCGGCCGTTGCGCTGGACAACGATGGTCGGCGTCCGGGTGATACCGGCGGCTTCGGCGTGACCGGCCGGGTCGCGCTTGTCGTGGTCGAGATTAATCAACTGCAGCTTGAGCCGCGCCGGTGCCTGCGCTTCGACCAGCGCCAGCAGCCGCGGCAGCTCCCGAACGCTGTCATGGCACCAGTCGGCGAAGTAAACCGTCACTTCGGCCGGGCCATGAGTAAACAATGCCTGCTGTAGCGCTGAAACTTCGTCGGCCGGTGCGGTTTCCGCCCGAGCAAAGGCCGGGGCGGCGGCGCGCAGCTTGGTCGGGTCGATCGGTCCGATTGGGGCCTGGCTGGCGCAAGCGGCCAGGAGCAGACAGCAAGCCGGAAGCAGGGAACGGAACATGGCAACGACGTCTAAAGAAGCGGAGGTCGCCATGCTAGCGAGCGAGCCACAGGCTGGCAAAGCCGGCATGGGAGTGTTGGCGATATAACTGGTACAATTAAACCAATATCGCTATATCAGCGTACTGGTCTGAGTTGCCGAGCGGGTTCTTGACATCGTCAAGGTGCAAGCGCGTCAGGCTTCCGTTATGCTTGGCCTGACCCGAGCGGGCAGGATTGGCCCAAGAGACGGCTGTGTTTTCCAACAGTCGTTGGAGAACTGCAGGAATGTCGTACCAAGGAGATGCTGCCAAGATGGCGCTGGTCCTTATCGTGGATGATGATCCCACGGTGCTGCGCATGCTGACCCAAGTCATGCAGCGTGATGGCCATACCGTGATGCAAGCCGAAGACGGTGACGTGGCGATGAAGCTGTTCCGTCTGCAGCCGGCCGACATCATCATCACCGACTTGCTGATGCCCAACAAAGAGGGCCTGGAGCTGATTGCCGAAGCGCGGGAAATCGCGCCGGACGTCGGCATCATCGCCTATTCTGGCGGCGGCAAAATCCAACCGGAAAATTACCTTGAGTTTGCTGCCGGCATGGGCGCTGATCGGGTGTTCACCAAGCCGGTGCCGATTACCGATTTGTCGGTCGCGGTCAAAGAGCTGCTGGCCAGTCGGCCAACCGCGTGAGTGCCTGAACGGCACGGCTTCAGTTACCAAAAAAACGCCGGCTTATGCCGGCGTTTTGTCTTGTTCGGAGCTGGTTTCCTGACTGACCGGTTCCAGCGTCATCGTGAACCAGAACCGGCTGCCTTTGCCGACTTCAGAACTGACGCCGATTTCGCCGCCCATCAATTCCGCCAGCTGCTTGCTGACGATCAGCCGCAAGCGGCCGGCGAAGCTGGCATTGGTCAGCCGTGAGCGGCTGTCGAGCGAATCGAACAGACCGGCTTGCGCATCTTTCGGAATGCCTTGTCCGGTATCGCTGACCGAGAAGCGCAGCCGTTTGCGCTGGTCTTTTTCCAGCACATCAACATAGACACCCACTTCGCCTTCCTTCGTGAAGCGCACAGCGTTGCCAATCAGGTTGCCGAGAATTTGCTTGACCCGCGCCTCGTCGGCCAGGGCTGCCTCTGGCACATCGAGATTGATGCTGTGGGTCAGCTTCAGGTTTTTGGCGCTGGCGTGATGGGCGTATTCGGCCACCACCGATTCGAGCATCGGCTGCAGCGGCATCGGTTGCTTGTTGAGCTTCAACAGACCGGCGTCGAGTTTGCTGAAATCGAGAATATTGTTGAGGTTGTCGACCAGGGTGCGGGCGGCACGGCTGGCGATGGTCAGCAGCTCGCGCGGCTCCTGTGGCAGGCGATACTGATCGAGCAGATGCAGCATGCTCATCATGCTGTTCATCGGCGTGGTGATCTCGTCGCCCATGCGCGACAGGAATTCGCTCTTGGTTTTCGGCGCGTTGACTGCGACATCGCGTTCGCGCAGCACATGCCGGGTTTGCTCAACCAATTGATCATGTTGGCTGCGCAGTCGGGTCAGTTGCACTTCCAATTGTTGCGCCTGCTGGCTGGTTTGCTGCTGCCACTGCAGCATCGCCTGCTGCAACGGTGCCGTTTCCGGCACGCTGCGCAGGCTGGCCAGTGTGCCGCGCTGGCCTTCGTTTTCGCGCTGCACGGCATTCAACAACGCGGCATGAGCCTGCTCTTCGCGCAGGCCGTCTTGCCAGAGCCACCAGGCGCCGCCGGCGCCCAACATCAGCACCACAATGGCGCCAAGCCACCACAGCGACGACTGACTCGGCAATTCGGCCAGCGGTGCCAGGGTCAGACGATGGCTGCTTTCGATGCCAACCGGCCACGGAATGCGATCACCAGCGAGACTTTCGCTGACATCAAACTGGATATCGAGACCGGTGCGGCTGGACAGGGTACTGGCGAGGCTGGCATCGAGCGGCAGCCCGAGCATCATGACCGCCACGGTTTGCCCTTCATTGCGAATGGCTTCGCTCAGCATCAGCAGTTTGCGCTCGCGCAGCGCCTGTTCCACCACTTGCGTGGTCGGCTTGTCGCTGTACTGCTGCAACAGGTAATCGCCGAGGCCATACAGCTCGCCCGGCCGGCTCGGCGCATCGGACAGATACAGTGTGTTGCTGGAGCGGTCATGCAGCAGGGCGACGTCGAAACCGAAGCTGCTGCGGGCATTGGCGAGTTCACGGACAACAGCAGGCTGGGCGCCGCTGCGGATCAGATCTTTGGTGCGCGGGTCCTGGGCGGCGCGGCGCAGGAACTGTTGGCTTTGTTCGATCAGCTGCAACAATGCGCGGTTGGCTTGCTGGCTTTGTTGTTCACGCAGCGCATCAACCGCGGCAGCGCGCACGGTTGCGGCTTGTTGGCCGACGGCGATCAGCAGCAGACTGGCAAGCAAGGTCAGGATGGCAATCACCAGGACCTGGCGGATACGCAAACTCATCATCGGAATCAGGCTCTTCGTTGTTGTTGTGCCGGTCACCAGCAGACCGGAGAGTGCCGGCGCGAAGCCCGGCGAGTATCTGCAAGATTGTAGGCAGGATTTGCCGGCACGGGGCTGACAATCGTCCGGGCTGTGACCGCAGTCAAACTCCGAAAGCGTGTCGGTGTTGCACGCGCGTCAGCAATTCCGCGTGGTGCGGCAGCTGCAACTGGTGAATGGCTGCGGCGCGCAACAGGCTGCCGGTGATGAAGTCGATCTCGGTCGGTCGCTGATGCAGATAATCCTGCTGCATGGAATTGTAGTTGCTGGCGGTTTGTTCGGCGATTGCGCGCACTTGCTGCAACAACGCACTACTGCTCAGACCATGACCGAGTGCGGTCAGCACGGCGGCCGCTTCACTCGCCAGCGTTGGCAGCCACTGCAGCGCCAGCGGATGCTGCAACAGCTCGCCATTGCGGCAGTTGAGCAGCGCGGTCAGCGGGTTGATGCAGCTGTTGAGAGCGAGCTTGTGCCAGAGCCGCGTCTGGATGTGCTCATCCCACTGCACGTTCAGCCACGTTTGCTGCAGGCTGGCCAAGGCGGCCTGATGGCGCGCGGCCGGTAACTGACCGCGGCCGGGACCGAGCCAGATGCCACCGACGCCGGCATGGACGACGGCATTCCGTGCTGTGCGGAAACTGCCATGGGTGCTGGTGCCGAGCCAGATGACGGTGTCTGCCGGCAGGCAGGTGCGGGCGATGGTTTCGGCGCCGATACCGTTTTGCAGCAGCACCACCAGTTCGAGCGCATCGGCATGCGGGCCGAGGGCGCGCAGGGCGTGGTCGAGATCAGTGGCTTTGACAGTGACCAGCAAGCGCTGCGCATCGGCCGGCAGTGGCAATGGCTGACTGGCCACTTCGACGGCTCGACGCGCCGCCTCGCCGGCTTGATAGGTCACTGTCCGCAAACGGTCGCGGCCGGGTTTGTCGAGCAGGCAAACCGCTTGCCCGGCGTCGGTCAGCGCTGCGGCCCACAGCAGACCTTGCGCGCCGGCGCCCAGCACATGCCAATTGCCTTTCGATGCCTGCTTCATTACCGTGCCGTCATCCTTTCATGCGGAGCGCGCTGGTCGGCATGAGCCGCGCCAGTCGTTCACTTGGGTGCGCCTTGTGATGTTGTCTGAGCGTTTTGCCTTTTGGCGCCGCCATACTGCCATTGTTCTGCTTGGCTTTGCCTCTGGCATTCCGCTCGCGTTGACCGGACAGGCGATGCAAGCCTGGCTGACCACCGAGGGCCTTGATCTTGCCACCATCGGATTTCTCGGATTGGTGGCGATGCCGTATGCGCTCAAGTTTCTGTGGGCGCCGCTGCTCGACCGGTTTGAGCCGCCGTTTCTCGGCCGTCGCCGGGGTTGGTTGGTCTGCTTCCAGCTCGGCCTTGCCGTGGTGCTGTGGCAGATCGCGCAACTGTCGCCGGTGCAGCAGCCACTGTTGTTTGCCGCGCTGGCGGTGGCGATCAGTTTTCTGTCGGCATCGCAGGATATCGTATTCGACGCGTGGCGGACCGACGTGTTGCCGTCGGACGAGCGCGGGCTCGGTTCGTCGCTGATGGTGGCCAGTTACCGCGCGGCGATGGTGATGTCGGGCGGGGTCGCGTTTATCTGGGCGGAGCAATGGCAAAGCTGGGCCAAGGTTTACCAAACCATGGCGTGGCTGATGCTGGGGGCAGCGGTGCTGACGGTGCTGGTTGCCGAACGTTATGAGCGTGCACCCGGCCAGAAGCTCGCTGCACCGGGCCGTGAGCTGCTGGCGTTTGTACTGATGCTGGTCGGCGTCGCCGCTGCCGTCTGGTTGGCGCGCGCGATGCTCATCCTGTTCGGCCTGGATCCGGATGACGCCAACAAGTGGATTCAGCTGCTGTTCCTGCTGAGTGAAATCGCGCTGGCGTTGCCGACTGCGTTGTGGCTCGCGCGCCGCTTTGGTTTCGATACGCTGAACCGTTCGCTCGACAGTTTCTTTACCCGCGAAGGCGCGTGGTCGGTACTGGCGCTGATTGTCCTGTACAAGCTTGGTGATGCCTTTGCCGGCAGTCTGACCACGCCGTTTCTGCTGCGTGAATTGCAATTCACTAGTGCCGAAGTCGGCATCGTCAACAAGATCATGGGGCTTGGTGCCAGCATTGCCGGCGCACTGATCGGCGGTTTGATGATGGTGCGCATTGGCCTCTACCGGGCGTTGCTGTGGTTTGGCGTGTTGCAGCTGGTGTCCAATTTCGGTTTCTTGCTGCTGGCCTGGTATGGCCGCGGCACACTCGGCAGTTTTGAGTTGCCGCCGTTCGACATTGTGATTGCCTCGCTCGATCATCGCGCGACGGTGGACTGGGCCTTGGCGTCGGTGGTGTTTGTCGAGCAATTGGCGGCTGGCATGGGCACTGCGTCGTTTCTGGCCCTGCTGACCGCGCTCAGCCACAGCCAGTTCTCGGCAACGCAGTTTGCGCTGCTGTCGGCGCTCGGTTCGGTTGGCCGGGTGTACGTCAGCCCGGTGTCGGGCGTGCTGGCGCCTGCCATCGGCTGGCCGGCGTTTTTTGCCTTTACCGCGCTGATGGCGCTGCCGGGCTTGCTGATGCTGTACGCCATGCGGGCGCGCATTGTCCAGATTGAGCGGCAGTAACGCCTTTTATTTGGCTATCGATAAAAGCAAAACGCCACCGGAGAGGTGGCGTTTTGCTTGAGGTGACGTCTGGCGTAATGCCGTGCAGCCGACCTAGAAGTGGTAAGTGGCAGCGACGTAATTGCCTTTGAATTCCAGATCGCCGAAAACGTCTTCTTCATCGGCATCGATTTCAATGGTCATGCTGCGATGGCCGGCCTCAATGCCAAGACCGAACGCAAATTCATAGCCAATGTTGAAACGGATGTCTTTCAGGCTGGCGCCACCGGCATCAATCGCCGAGCCTTGGGCGCCGAATGACAGACCGCTCAGCGGCAGATCAAACTTGGCGGCCAAGTACAGCATCGGGATCGGGGCGTCGAGCTCTTCTTCGGCGCTGCTCAGTACGCCATCGACGTCGCGAATGCGGATGTTGCCATCAAACTGCTTCACGTCGATACCGACATCGAGGCTGACCCAATTGTCGAGCACTTCGTAGTACAGCACGTAATCGGTATGGCTCAGATCAAAGTCGGTGGCAATGGTGGTGTTGGCGCTGTAAGTCTCGTCGCCGTAAGTGATGTCACGGCTGAGCTCGCTGGTGGCATCGGTTTTCAGTTCATTGCGTTCGATTTTCAGGTTTGGCAGCACCGGAACGGGATGTTCGATGGCGAGCCAGAGTGTGTTGCCTTTTTCTTCATCCAGGCCCAAATCGTCATTCAGGTCGATGTTGAAATTGCAGCCACCAATACAGACTTGGTCACTGTCGCTGGAACCGAAGGTACCG
Organism: uncultured Kangiella sp.; assembly: GCA_946480585.1. Next base: position 17,103 of record CAMLKQ010000001.1, on the reverse strand, counting down.
CTGTATTCCTGAGTCCATTGGGCGGCGCCGGCGTAAATGCCGAAAATGGTGTCAGCCTGAGCGGAAAGGGGCAGCACGCCAGCGGCAAGCAAGGTGGCGAGTACGGTTTTTTTCATGGAAGGTCTCCTGATACGCAAGTGCAGCGTCGGGGCAAGCTTATCAGCGCTGACCGGCGGCGGCGAGCGAACCGGTCAGCAATCATGATGAGCGGCAAGTTTGCCGGGACAAGCTGAACCGGCGCTGACTGCGAGCGGAACCGGCATCGCGAGGGGGCCGGTGTCGCCGGCAGGCAATTCACGGGCAAAAAAAAGGGCGTTGCCCAATTTCTGGAACAGCGCCTTGTGGAAACCGGTGCGTGGTGAAAACCAGCGCCCTGTTGAGGCAAGCGTAGTTGCTTTCGGCGGCTTTGCAAGTACCTGCCGGGGGCGCCGGCAAGTACGGTGCCAAGCTCGCTGTCGCTACGTTATTGCTGGCTCAAAAAGGCCATCAATTCCGCGTCGTTCAATCCGCGTGCCATGACGTGGCCCAGCGACTGGTTCAGTTCGCCACTGACTTCACCCAAGGTGGCGCGGCCACCGACTTCGCGCGAGCGCTTGTCGACAAACGCGCGGGTACGGGTGCCGGCAGGCGTGATGGCGCTGAAGCGCAGCTCGGTTTCGACGTTGATGGTATCGCGCACAATGCCGCGGCTGACGACGTGGTCGGCTTTCAGCACTTCCACGACAAACCGGCGATCGACGCCGGCATCGGCCAGCTGGAAACCATGCCGCATCAGACCGGTGGCGACTTTTTCCCGCACGGTGACGGCGGCCGGGCGCTCCAGTTCAAAGCGGCTTTGGCCTTCCTGCAACGCTGCCGCCGTTGGATTGCCGCTGACCTGAAGCTGGACGCTATGGCCGCTGCCAAGTTGCGATTCCATGCTGCGCACTTCCGGATCCAGCAGCATTTTGCTGGGACCATTGGCGCACGCGGTCAGGAACAGGGTCAGGACGGGAACGAGAGTGCGAACGGACAGTGACATGACGGGAACATCCTCCAAGTTGATCGTCTCAGGCCGGAACCGGAAGCCCAAAACCTGAAATCTGAAACAAGGCCGACATGATACCGGGCGAGCGTCTCCGCGAGCGGGACTTCGGGCGCGGATTCTGCGGCGAACCACCAACACGGCGCAAATTGTGCGGTGCAGCACATCATCACGCAAGGCGTGACACGCCGGATGATGTCTGCATGACGTTTGCGCGGTTCGGTTTGCGCCAGCGCAGCGATGACGGCACAATCCTCCGACCAGCAGTTCGCGGCGGCGACGGGCCGCCATTCTCGGAGCGACATGGAATGAGCAAACGGGTAGCACTGGTAACAGGGGGTACGGGCGGTTTGGGCACGGCGATTTGCCGGCGCCTGGTCAGTGAGGGGTATGTGGTCGCGGCCGGTTACAACAGCGGCGGCGACCACGATAAAGCCAAAGTCTGGCAGGACGAGCAGCGAGCGGCAGGCTTCGATGTCCACATCAGCTTCGGCGACGTCCGCGATTTCGACTCCTGCGGCCGTTGCATCGATGACGTGCAAACCCGACTCGGCCCGGTTGACGTATTGGTCAACAACGCCGGTATCACGCGGGACAGCACCTTGCGCAAGATGACCAAAGAGCAATGGGATGCGGTTTTGGTCTCCAACCTCGATTCCGTTTTCAACATGACGCGCCATGTCATCAACGGCATGGTGGACCGCGGTTTTGGCCGTATCGTCAATGTCTCGTCGGTCAATGCCCAGAAAGGCCAGCTCGGCCAAACCAACTACGCGGCCGCCAAATCCGGTATCCACGGTTTCACCAAAGCGCTCGCGCAGGAAGTCGCGCGCAAAGGTGTGACCGTCAACACGGTTTCGCCGGGCTACATTGCCACCAAAATGGTCATGGCGGTGGCGCCGGAAATTCGCGACGAGATCATTCGCGGCATTCCGGTCGGCCGACTTGGCACACCGGAGGAAGTGGCGCATGCCGTTTCTTTCCTGATCTCGGAGCAATCCGGTTTTATCACGGGCGCCAATCTGTCGTTGAACGGCGGTCAGCACATGTTTTGACAGGACGTCGAGCTCTCTGGCTCGGCTGCTTCGCTTTTGCAGTAAGGATAAAAGGAGAATGAACATGCGCGTCAAATGGGGAATCTTGGCCGGTGCCGTGGCGCTGGCGTTGACTGGCACAGTTGGAGCCAATGACGGTGGTTGGGAGCCGACACTTGGTTACGGTTGGCAAATGCCGGACGAAGATCGCGGTCTCGAGAATGATTCCGAACTGAAATATTTCGGTCTCGGCTATTACTTGACCGAAGAAGTGATGCTGGAGCTTTACGGTGCTGAGCATAACACTGAGGTTGATGGTGGCGGACTGAACGTCGACAGTTCGCAGCTGGGTATGAAAGCCTTGTATCACTTCGAAACGATGCGCCCGGGCATTATTCCGTACGTTGCGCTGGGTCTGAACGAAATCAAGTTCGAGGCAGATGGTGCGGCGGAGGAAGAATCTGAAACCGGCATCATGTTTGGTCTTGGCTTGAAAACCTATTTTACCGAGCGCCTGAGTTTGCGGCTCGAGGTTAACAATACGCGCTACGAAGAAAGCCACGAGCACGACAGCCAGTTCTGGGTGGGGCTGAGCTATCTGTTCGGTGGCGGCAGTGCTGCGGCCGTTGTGGAAGACGAGGAACCGGCTCCGGTAGCGGAGCCCACTCCGGCTCCTCAACCGGCTCCGGCACCGGAAGCGCCGAAAGACAGCGATGGCGACGGCGTGCTCGACACGGCCGATCAGTGCCCGAACACGGCTGCAGGTCGCAAAGTGGATGAGAAGGGCTGCGAGAAGGTGCTGCGCGAAAAAGTCAGCATCAAGCTCAATGTGCTGTTCGAGACGGCGCGCACTGACATCAAGCCGGAGTCGACCTCCGAGATCAAGCGGGTGGCCGATTTCATGACCGACTATCCGACCACCAAGGTGGTCATCGAAGGTCATACCGACTCGGTTGGCAGCAATGAGCTGAACAAGTCGCTGTCGGAGCGTCGTGCCAAGGCGGTGGCCGATGCGCTGGTGCGTGACTATGGCATCGATGCAAGCCGCGTCAGCTCGGTGGGTTACGGTGAAGATCGGCCGTTGGCGGACAACAATACCGCCGAGGGTCGCGCCCAGAACCGTCGGGTGACCGCAGAAATCGAAGAGACTGTGGTGGTGAGCCAGTAAGGCGAACCCGCAACAAAAACGGCGCCAGATGGGCGCCGTTTTTGTTTGTGTCGAACTTGTCGTGAGATGGCTCAGGCCTCCCGGGTACGGCGCCGCTCAAGCGGCGTCGCGAAAGGAGTGTTCCTTTTCGTAATCGGCGCGGATTTTTGCTGACAGGCCGTTGAACAGCGGCCGCACCAAGAGATGCAGATTCCGTATCGTTACTGACACGCTCATCATCGACGGCACCCGCTGCCCGCGGTGTTCGATGGGGCTGCCAATCGGCTCCAGCCGCACGCCAAGCCGGCGGAAATGACCGGCGAGCCACGGCTCGGTCAACATGAACAGGGTATCGATGCCATGCAGCCGGGCTTGTTCAAGCATGCCGAGATACAGTCCGACCGGGATATAAGGGAACCGCGGCCGGCGCAGGTTGCCATAATCGTCGTCGCTGATCACAACCGGCCGGCGCTGCTCGCCTTGCCGACGCCGGAACCGGCTATCGACTGCCAGCCGCGACACCTCGGCGATGCTGTCGCGGCTCAGCGCCAGATTTTCCATCAGACGTTGATCGAGCACATCGGCACAGGCTTCTTCAAACGGCAGCGGATTGCTCGGGAAATGTTCGTGGCAGCGGATCAGTCGGATACAACCGACGTATTCGTTCAGGTTGCGGCTGCGCAGCAGAATATGCAGCGATTGCGGATCGTAGGCGTCTTGCTCAAGACCGTCATCGCGCACCGGTTCCCAGCCCAGCTCTTCGCAATAGACCCGGTGCCGGACGCGGTAGACCTCGTTGCGCAAGGCATCGGTGGTGGCAGGCAGAATCTCAAAATACTGATCGAAGTTTTGCTTCAGTTGCAGAAACTCGCGCGCGAGTATCAGTGACTGCATCAACGACATGGCCCCTCTCCGTGGTACCGACGACAGCCGGGTCAGCTGCCTTCAGTGTGGTCGGGAAGGGGCATCCTCGCAAGTCAGTCTGGCGCAGCGTTTTAACCGATATTGTCTTTGCGCCTTGTGCGAATAAAGCCCGGTACTGGCGTCATAATCAGTCGCCGCCGCCGTCACCCCCGCCGTCGGTCGAAGCATCGACGTCGCCTTCGCGGGTGTCAGCATTTTTGTCAGTTCGACTGCTGCCGGCACGCGTTCCGGCCGTGTTTGTACCAGCCGTGTCGACGCTGATGCCGCTGCCACCGTCGCCTCCCGTTTGCTGGCGGTGCCGCTGCCGATCGCTGGGTTTGCGGTTCAGAAACGCGGTATCGCGTAGCAGCATCAAGCCGCCCACGATGAACAACACCACCAAAATGAAAATCAGCAGCGGCGACATGGCTTTACCTGCTCTGTATTCGATAGCTGCTTAGCGTTCGATGGCGACCGGGTACAACAAATGCTCCGGATCCGCATAGCCGGAACGCTGATAGAACCAACGTAGGCGCGCGTCCGGATCGGCGGCAAATTTTTCATCCTGCAATGCCTGCTGGAACGCCTCCTGCAGCGCCGGGTTCTGCTTCAGCATCTCTGCTGCCATCGGCTCGACCACATAGCCTTCGATGTACTCGGTCGCGGTCAGAATTTCCAGGAAGTACCCCCAGCTGAAAAACGAATCTTCCGACTGCGGTTCCAGCAGCGCGACAACCAATTCGCCCAAGGGCTGATCGGTGCTGACCCGCACCGAGCCCGGGGCAAAGCTGCGCGCGCGGGTTTCGATCACCGGTTGCCCGGATTGCGCCATCGCCCGGCCTTCAAATGGCTTGGCCTGCATCGTTGCCTGCGGCAACCGGTACAGCTCCAGTGTGCGCGTGGTGGTTTGCTTGATCTCTTCCATCTGGATGCCGTGCCGGCGCAAACCGGCGATGACTTCGGTTGCTGTCGCTGGCACCCAGTAGGCTTTCGGCCTCGTCACGGTCACGGTCGGTTGCGACGGGATCACATCAATGTCGAATTGCTGCGCCTGACCGAGCCAGCGCACTTCCTTGATACCGGAAATCGGGGAGTCATATTCCTCGTGCGCGACACCGGCGAAACTCATTTTGTAGGTGTTGGCCGGATCGGCGGTGTGGGCAAAGCCAAGCGTTTCGGCGCGCTGCTGGCGGTCGCCGGCAATCGCGCTGCGCAAGGTCGCGGCGTTTTTGCCAGCCAGTTCCAGCGTGCTGGCGATCAATACATAGGTGCCGAGCACGCGCTGCTTGTACGGTTTCAGTGAATGGTTTTCCACCAGCATCGCCGGCACGTGACGCAGATCGCCGTAGCCTTGCGAGAAGCGCGGCGAGGCCTGCCAATCGCTGATGCCGGCGCTCAGATCGCGGTTGTTGTTGGCGAAAATCAGCGGACCCGGAATGTGACCTTGTTTCTTCAGCGCCTTGTCGAGACCAGTTTGATAGCTGTCATGCAACCAGCGGGCGATGCGCGGGCTGAACGCGTGTCGGATGTTCGAGCCATAGGTGATGTCGTACTGGTAATCGATGCCGTCGGTTACGTGGATATCGAGATAGAGTTCGGGGTCGAGCCGCTGGAACAGGCGCAGCATTGCCTGCATTTCCGGCGTTTCCGCTTTCATGTAATCGCGGTTCAGGTTGCGGTTGCTGGCGCTGGCGCGCCAGCCCATTTCATGCGGCCCGCGCTGGTTGACGCGTTGATTGCTTGGCCGGCCATCGACGCCGCCGCGACGCTCATGGCCATCGACATTGAACACTGGCACGAAATACAGATCGGCGTTGTCGAGCAATTGCAGTTGCTTGCCAAGCGCGAAATCGCGCAGCAGCATCAGCCCCGCATCTTTGCCGTCAATTTCGCCAGCATGAATGCCGGCCTGGATCAGCACCCGCACGGCAGGTGTTTTGATGCGCCGGTTCAGCAGTGGATCACTGTTTTTGCTGGCGATCACCAGCACCAGCGGCCGGCCTTCGGCACTGCGGCCGAATTCCTGCAACTGAATCAGTTCGCTCTGTAGATCCAGCCGGCGCAGAAACGCCAGTGTGTCGTCGTAATTCGGTGTGCTGGCAAACTGGCTTTGCTCGCTCGGTGTCAGCCATTCCGCTGGAACGTCTTTCAGCAGTTCTTCGCTGGCGCCGGACCATGGCAGGGCTGGTGGCAGCGGCGCCTGAATGGCCGGCGTGCTTGGTGCACTGGTGCTTCCGTTGGCAACGCCTTCGGCCATGAGCTCATCCGCACGCAGCGGTTGGCTGGCGAGTGCTGTCGTGAGCAACGCGGTTAACAGCAGATTCAGGGAGGTGCGTGTCATTGTTGTGTGGTTCCTGAAAATTCTATTGGGTTAGCTGTGGGAGCGGCTCCAGCCACGATTTTTCAACGGCCAGAAACATCGCGGCTGAAGCCGCTCCCACGACTCGCATATTCCTTTGTAGGAGCGACCTTGGTCGCGATTGGGCTCTGCAAAGGCTTCGCGACCAAGGTCGCTCCTACGAAAATCACGTGAACAAGCATCAGCTCGGTTCAAACTCCGGGCACAGGGTATTGGCATAACGCTCGAAAATCGCATCGAACTGTGCCAGCACGAGGTCCAGTCCGGCAATGTCATTTTGCCGCAACAGGTTTTGCAGTGCAGAACGCGGAAACTCAGCCGGCAGATGGCGGCTGACCGGGGCAAAACTCAAATGCCAGGGTTCCGGCGCAATGCCGCCGTTGTCGTGCCGATAAGGCCGGAAGAAGCCGTACTGACCGGCATGCTGGCTGAGCCAGTCGTTCAGGTCGCAGCAGGGGCCGCCGGCGCAAAACTCGCTCGGCAGCAATTGCGGCCGGATGCCGCGCTGGATGGCATCGCCATCAAACACGTCGATCTCGGTGCCCCAATGATGGCGAGAGAGTCCCGGCAGCGCCGAATAGCGCAGTACCTTGTGCAGCCAGTCGGCATCGCTGAAATCCGCGCGTTTGAGTGAACGACCTTCGTCATCGTGCACCGGCCGCTGGCCGTTGAATTTCTCGTTCCAGATCAGTTGCTGGCGGGCGAAATCGCGGAAGGTGCTGACCGGCAGCAGACAGACGCCGTCACGCTGCGCCGCCTCGACCATCGCCTGCCAGCTGCTGATCGCATCGCGGTGCAGCCGCCATGACTTGCCGGCGCCGATACGGGTATCGGTCCAGCTGTCGAGATGGGTGTCGGTCAGGCCGAACAATTGATCGGGTGTCATGGTTTCATGCGTGCTTCGCTGGTGGTGAAGATGGCGTAATTCGCGAGCGCTCGCCGCGCTCGCAACCACCCCGAACCCCTCCTTGACAAGGAGGGGAAATTCTTTTGAACCCTCCCCTTGTCAAGGGGAGGCTAGGTGGGGTTTATGCTACGCAGCGCAAGCAATGGCTTACGCAAAGCATCATGCCTCACGCGGTTCAAAGCAGCATCTTCTCCAGAATGCGCTCATACAACGCCACCAACTTTACCAACTCATCAGTGCTGACGCACTCGTTGACCTGGTGAATGGTGCGGTTGCAGGGCCCGAGTTCCAGCACTTGGGCGCCGGTCTTGGCGATGAAGCGGCCATCAGAGGTGCCGCCGGTGGTCGAGGCGTCGGTTTCGATACCGCAGAGCTCGCGAATGGCTTCCCGCGTAGCATCGAGCAACGGCCCGGCTTCGGTCAGAAACGGCTCGCCGGACAGCGCCCAATCCACCTCATCGACCAAGCGGTGGCGGTGGCAGAGGTGCTGCACTTTCTCTTTGATAACGCTCGCCGTCTGTTCGGTGCTGTAACGCAGATTGAATTCCACGAACAGTTCACCGGGCACGACGTTATTGGCGTGCCCGGCCTGCACCCGGGTAATCTGCAGCGAAGTGGGCGGGAAGTGGGCATTGCCCTTGTCCCATTCAATCTGCGCCAGTTCATTCAAGGCCGGCAAAGCTTTGTGTATGGCGTTGTCGGCGCGCTGCGGGTAAGCGACATGGCCTTGTTTGCCGTGGATGTTGATGCGGCCGGTGATCGAACCGCGCCGGCCAATCTTGATCACATCGCCCAGCGTTTCACTGCTCGATGGCTCGCCGACAATGCACCAGTCCAGTTTCTCGCCGCGCTGCATCAGCGCCTCAACGACCTTTATGGTGCCGTTGATGAACTTGTCTTCTTCATCGCTGGTGATCAGAAAGGCAATGCGGCCTTTCGGGGTCGGGTGCTTGGCAAGGAATTGCTCGGTTGCAATCACCATCGCCGCCAGCGAGCCTTTCATGTCGGCGGCGCCACGGCCATACAGGTAACCGTCGCGATAGCTTGGTTCAAATGGCGGCGTGGTCCATTTCTCCAGCGGGCCCGGCGGTACCACATCGGTATGGCCGGCAAAGACAAACAGCGGGCCTTCGCTGCCACGCACCGACCATAGGTTATGGGTGTCGATGAAGAACATCGATTCGTTGACGAAGCCGAGTTTGCCGAGCCGCTCACCGAGCAACTGCTGGCAGCCGGCGTCTTCCGGAGATACTGAAGGCCGGGCGATCAGTTGTTCGGTCAGCGAGAGTACCGATGGTTTGTCATGCATTTAGCTTGCGAACCCTTTATCGAGCAAACGCACTTCGTGCGCCAGACAAATGCCGTTACCGCCTTCGATCGGGCGGACACCGTACAACGTGCCGGAGTCGGTGTGCTCAGCCTGAATCACCACAACCAATTGTTCAATGCCATCGACCACACGCTGAACGCCGCGACAGGGCAGCTCCATGTCGACTGGTGTGGCATTGCCTTCGACATAAAACACCGCGCGGCCTTCCGCGACATCCTGCTCGGTGGCGACGCGACCACTGATATACGGTACCTTCGCCCAGTCAGCCAGCGGAATGGCAGCCCACAGCGTGGTCATGCTCAGCGGAGTCATGTTCAGCTCAGTTCCGTTTTGAACTTGGCTTCATCAAAGCCGACCAGCAAAACGCCATCCCCTTCGATAACCGGCCGCTTGATCAGGCTCAGGTTCGCCAGCATCAGCTTGACGGCCTTGGCCTCAGTGACGTTCTCGCGATCAGCGTCAGACAGCTTGCGCCAGGTCGTGCCCTTGGTGTTCAGCAGCACTTCGTAGCCGACCTGCTTGACCCAGCGCTTCAGCGTTGCCGGTTCGAGTTCGGTTTTCTTGTAATCGTGAAATTCGTAGGCGACGCCGTGCTTGTCCAGCCAGGTAAAGGCCTTCTTCATCGTGTCGCAGGCTTTGATGCCGTAGATATTGACCATTTAAATCGTCACTCTTAAATCTTTAAGTTAGATGTTTGGCTGATAATCGTCGCGCACTCATTACAGAATCCGAACGCGTTTAAGGGCATCTCACCTGAGATTCGAAGGAATCGCTCTCTTGTCCTTGTATCTCTCGGGAACTCCACTTCCAGTATTCCCGGCTTCAGACCTCGTTTGTGACAGAAGCTACACTGATTCAGCAAACGTTCTGGGATGCGGTCAATATTTGCCCGATATTTCATCAGGTCATGTTCCGCTGGTATTGCTCGTAAACATCGCAGATCGCTCGCATTTGTGCAGAAAAACCTTTTTTGTCATCCCAGCGTAGGTTCGTATTCGTTAGCATGTTTCAATCGTGCTGGCGAGACCCCTCTCCCCAACTCATCTCCCGCGAGGGGAGAGGGGCTTAATGAAGAGTCCTCTACTCGGCGCGCAGCAACTCATTTATGCCGACTTTCGCCCGGGTCTTGGCATCGACCTTTTTGACGATAACGGCGGCGTACAACGAGTACTTGCCATCCTTGCTCGGCAAACTGCCGGAGACCACGACCGAACCAGCCGGTACCCGACCATAATGAATCTCTCCGGTTTCGCGATCGTAAATACGGGTGCTTTGGCCGATGTAGACACCCATCGAGATGACGCTGCCTTCTTCGACGATCACGCCTTCGACCACTTCCGAGCGGGCGCCGATAAAGCAGCCGTCTTCGATAATGGTTGGCGCAGCTTGCAGCGGTTCGAGCACGCCGCCGATGCCGACGCCGCCGGACAGGTGCACATTCTTGCCGATCTGGGCGCAGGAGCCGACGGTGGCCCAGGTGTCGACCATGGTACCTTCATCGACATAGGCGCCGATGTTCACATAGGACGGCATCAGCACGACGTTCTTGGCGATATGGCTGCCGTAGCGGGCAACGGCCGGCGGCACCACGCGCACGCCGGTGGCGCGCAGCTCGGCTTCGGACAGGCCAGCGAATTTCGACGGCACCTTGTCGAAGAACTGCAGATCGCCTTCGCCCATCGGCCGGTTGTCATTCAAGCGGAAGCTGAGCAGTACCGCTTTCTTGATCCATTCATTGACTCGCCACTGGCCGTCGATTTTTTCGGCGACCCGGACTTTGCCGGCGTTCAGATCGGCCAGCACCGATTGCACGGCCTCGCGCAAATCGACCGGTGCTTTTTGCGGCGAGAATTCGGTGCGTTGTTCCCAGGCGTTGTTGATGAGATCGGCTAGTGCAGTCATGTGGCAGTTACTTTCTGTGAGTGAAGGGAAACGGGGGTGTTGGGCTTGTTCGGCAGCCCGGCTTTGCTGTCGGCGGCATCGAGCAGCAAGCGCAGCATATGTTCAAGCTGCTGCTGCTTTTCTGCGGTCAGCGGCCGCGAGTCGCGGTCGGTGATGAAAAATACGTCTTCGGCACGTTCGCCGAGCGTGATGATCTTGGCGTTGTGCAACAAGAGATCGCAGTACTTGAACGCGGCGCCGATGCGGGCGAGCAGGCCGGGCCGGTCGAGCGTGATGAGTTCCAGCGCGGTGCGCTGGCGACGCTCGTCGTTGCTGAAGGCGATGCGGGTTTCCAGCACGAACGGTTGGCGCTTGGTGCTGCTCTGTTGCAAGTTCAGCGGTATCTTGCTGACATCGCGCAGGTGTTGTTGCAAATGGCGCTGGATGCTTTGCAGGCGCTTGATGTCCAGCACCGGCTGGCCGTCTTCTTCCAGCACAACGAACGCATCGAGGCCCATGCTGTATGGCGTGGTGTGAATGGTCGCGGCCTGAATGCTGACCCGCTTTTGCGCCAGCAGCGCGGTGATGGCGGCGAACAGGAATTCCTGATCGTGCACGTACACCAGAAACTCGGTGCCGCCGGCGGCCGGCAATTGCCGGGCGACCACCAAGGGCTCGTCGCTGTCTTCTGGCTGCGCCAGCAATTGTTCGGTGACCCAGGCCAGCGTTTCGCCGTTGACCTTGGCAAAGTAATCGCCGCCGAGCAGGCGCCAGAGATCGTGCACCGGTTCGCTGGCGTGGCCGCGTTCGGCGAGCTTCTGCAACGCTTCTTCGCGCACCAGTGCTTCGACATCGGCCGGCAGCAGCGCGCTGCCGCGACGCAGGTATTCTTTGGTGGCCAGATACAGATCGCGCAGTAGCGCGTCCTTCCAGCCGTTCCACAGGCTGGCATTGGTGGCGCGGATATCGCACATGGTCAGCACGTAGAGCAGCTCGAGCCGCTGCACCGTGCCGACCTTGGCGGCGAATTCGGCGATGACGTCCGGATCGGTAATGTCCTTGCGCTGGGCGACCAGCGACATCGCCAAATGGCTCTGCACCAGCCAGGCAACCAGTTCAGCATCGGCGTCGCTGAGGCCGATTTGTTTGCAAAACGCCAGCGCATCGACGGCGCCAAGCTCCGAGTGATCGCCGCCACGGCCTTTGCCGATATCGTGAAACAGGCCAGCCAGATAAATCAGCTCCGGTTGCACCAGGCGCTGCATGATCCGCTCGGCGTGCGGGAACAGCCCGGCCGTTTGCGGATCGGAGAGACGCACGAGATTGCGCAGCAGGAACAGCGTGTGTTCATCGACCGTGTAATGGTGGAAGCGGTCGAACTGCATCTGGCCGGTGATCTGGGCAAAGGCCGGCACAAAGGCGCCGAGAATGCCGGTGTTTTTCAGCGCAAACAGTGCCACCGCCAGATTGGCGCGGGCGCGCAGAATGCGGATGAACAACTGCTGATGGCGCGGTTCGGCGCGAAACGCCTCGTTGACCCGAGGCCGCGAGTGGCGCAGCAGCCGCAGCGTGGTCGCAGAAAGCCCGGTCAGACCCGCCGTTTCGGCGAGCACAACGAACACCGACAGCAGCGTCTCCGGCTGCTTGGCAAAGGTATCGAGCTCACGCAATTCGAGTAGGCCGTCGCGGTGCTGGAAGTGCGTGTCGATGACAACCGGTTCGGCCCGCTGGTGGGTGCCGAGCATCACTTCACTGAACAGTTCGACCAGCACATCGTTCAGATTGCGCACGGTCAGCACGGCGCGGAAATACTGCTTCATGAACTGCTCGACCGCGAGCTTGCCGGGTTGGTCGACAAAGCCGAGTCGTTCAGCGACCGCTTTTTGCAGATCGAACAGCAGCCGGTCTTCCGGCCGGCCGGCGACCAGATGCAGCGCATAACGCACCCGCCACAAAAACAATTGGCAGCGGGTCAGCGCGCGGTATTCCTGCGGCAGAAAAATGCCGCGCCGGGTCATGGCGAGAAGCGATTGATCGCCAAAACGGCGCTTGGCAATCCACTGAATGTTTTGGATATCGCGCAGGCCGCCGGGGCTCGATTTCAGATTCGGTTCGAGTTTGTAGGCGGTGCCTTCGAATTTCTTGTGTCGGGCTTTTTGCTCGTCGACTTTGCCGCGGAAAAACGCATCCGGCGGCCACATCTGTACCGGTGACAAGTGATCGCGCAGCCGGGCGCTGAGGCTTAAGTCGCCGCACAACAGCCGCGCTTCCATCAGGTTGGTCATGACGGTGAGATCGTCGCGTGCCGCGGCTTCGCATTCGTCGATGGTGCGGACAGCGTGGCCGACCGTCAGCTTCAGATCCCAGAGCAGGGTGATGAGTTGTTCAAGCTGTTTGCTGAGCAGCGCATCCGGTGCTTTTTTGAGCAGCAGCAGAATGTCGACGTCGGATTGCGGGTGCAATTCGCCGCGGCCATAACCGCCGACCGCGAGCAACGCGATCTCGGGCTGGGCCTGCAGACCGAGCGCCGACCACAGGTGTTGCAGCAGCCAGTCGATGCGTTGCGAGCGTCGGCGGACCAGCACTTCGACCGGCGCGCCAGCATCAAAGGCGATGGCATCGCGCTCGATCTGGCCCTGCAGCCAGTCGCGCAGGGCATCGCGGTCGGCGCCGCAGGCGAGCAGGGCGGTCAGTTCTTTGTCGGCTTCAACGGGCAACGACGGTTGCATGGCGGCAAACGGCTCCGATCGGTGAGCTGTGGAGTTTACCTGCTTGACCGGATGCCGTGGCCGGCATGCGGTGATCGTCATAACCGGCTTGGCTAGCCCGGTAGCAGGACCGCGGCAAACCCCTCCGACCTGTCCGGATAGCCGGTTTTCGACCGGAAATCGGCCGTTTGTCAGCTCGCGGCCGGGCCGGCAGACGACTACAATACCGGCCTTCATGTCTGGAGCCGGTAAACCAACCCGGACCGGGCAATGGCCGGGCGCAAAGGCGCTCAACAATCAGGAGCAAGTCATGAGTAAGGGTGATGTTCACGGTCAGGTGGTCGTATTGGGCTCTGGCCCCGGCGGCTATAACGCGGCCTTTCGTGCTGCCGACCTCGGTCTGAACGTAGTGCTGGTGGAAGCCGAAGCCACGCTCGGCGGTGTCTGCCTCAACGTCGGTTGCATTCCCTCCAAGGCGCTCCTGCATTGCGCCAAAGTCATTGATGAAGCGGCCGTTGCCAGCCATCACGGCATCACTTTCGGCGCGCCGAAAATCGATCTCGACAAAGTCCGTGGTTACAAAGATGGCGTGGTTGGCTCGCTGACCAAGGGCCTGGCCGGCATGGCGAAAATGCGCAAAGTGCAAGTCGTCACTGGCTACGGCAAATTCACCGGCCCGAACATGCTGGCGGTGACCGACAAGGCCGGCAAAGTCACCACCGTGTCGTTTGATCATTGCATCATCGCTGCCGGCTCGCGTCCGGTAGCCCTTCCGTTCCTGCCGCAGGACGAGCGCATTGTCGATTCGACCGGCGCGCTCGAACTGAAAAAGATTCCGGAGCAAATGCTGGTGCTCGGCGGCGGCATTATCGGTCTGGAAATGGCCACCGTTTATCGCGCACTCGGCGCCAAGATCTCGGTGGTCGAAATGGCCGACCAGCTGATCCCGGCCGCTGACGCCGATGTGGTCAAGGTGCTGCACAAATACGTCGAAAAGAAATACGAAGCCATTCTGCTCGAAACCAAAGTCACCAAAGTCGAAGCCAAGAAAGACGGCCTCTATGTGACCTTCGAAGGCAAGAACGCGCCGAAAGATCCGGTCAAGTACGACATGATCCTGTCGGCCGTTGGCCGTGCCCCGAACGGCAAGCTGCTCGATGCCGAGAAAGCCGGCGTCAAAGTGGATGATCGCGGTTTCATTCCGGTCGACAAACAAATGCGCACCAACGTGCCGCACATCCTCGCGATTGGCGACATCGTCGGCCAGCCGATGCTGGCGCACAAAGCCTCGAAAGAATCGCACGTCGCTGCCGAAGTCATCGCCGGCAAGAAACACTACTTCGATCCGATGTGCATTCCGTCGGTCGCCTACACCGATCCGGAAATTGGCTGGGTCGGCCTGACCGAGAAAGAAGCCAAGGCCAAAGGCATCGACTACGGCGTCGGTTCGTTCCCGTGGGCGGCCTCGGGCCGCGCGATTGGCGTTGCTCGCAGCGAAGGCTTCACCAAGCTGTTGTTCGACAAGGCCACGCATCGCGTCATCGGCGGCGCAATTGTCGGTGTCAACGCCGGTGAGCTGATCGCCGAAATCGGTCTGGCCATTGAAATGGGCGCCGATGCCGAAGACATCGCGCTGACCATTCACGCCCACCCGACCTTGTCGGAGTCGGTCGCGTTTGCCGCTGAAGTGTATGAAGGCACCTGTACCGATCTGCCGCCAAAGCGCAAATAAGCCTTGGCGGTAGTGGGGCTCAGAGAAAATCCCGGCGAATGCCGGGATTTTCTTTTCTGATTGCCAGTCAGGGCTTGCTCACACTGGCAGGAAATTGGATGCTGCCGGCATTAGTTTGAGCTGCGTGTTCACCCTCTCCCCAACCCTCCCCCCTCAAGGGGGAGGGAGCAAACATTCCGGTCTGTAGATGTGTGTTCACCTTCTCCCTTGAGGGGAGAAGGCCGGGATGAGGGTGAACTTGCAGGCCACACCTTCACCCGCTGGGTAAGCAAAGGGTTATCACTGCAGTGCCGCTACAAAAGCCAACGCAATCGCTATTCGCCGAAGAAGTCCTCGTTGAACTCGAGGGCGATGAGATCCGCATCCCCGTGCAACGCCAGTCGCGCAAAACTGTCGCCTTGCACGTACTGCGCGATGGCAGCTTCGAAGTGCGGGCGCCCAACCGGTTGCCGCTCGGCGTCATCCGCTCCTTCGTGCATTCTCGACGCGACTGGCTGCAAGAACGGCTCGACAGCTTGGAAGCCGGTGAAGGCGCGCTGGCGCTGCAATACCACGACGGCGCTACGCATCATTTTCTCGGCGAACCGTACAAACTCAAGCTGATGGCCGCGACCCGCTGGTTCGCCAGCGTCGGCGATGGCGAAATCCGGCTCGCCACCAATAAGCTTGATGAGCTGTCGGTGTGCAAGGCGCTGCAGAAATTCTATTTGCGCGAAGCCGAGATTCGTTTGCCGGAACGGGTCGCATTTTGGCATCGCCGCCTGTTCAATCGTGAACTGCCTGAACTCAAATTCCGTGCGATGCGTTCGCGTTGGGGCAGCTGTGCCTCCCATGGCGGCATCACGCTGAATATCAGCTTGCTGCGGGCGCCGATACCGGCGATTGATTATGTGGTAGTGCACGAGCTTTGCCATTTGCAGCATTTTGATCACAGTCCGGCGTTTCATGCGCTGGTCGGGTCGGTGTTGCCGGATTGGAAGGCGAGGGCGGAGTTGTTGACGGTGCCGTGTGGGTTTTAGTCTTCACTCTGACGGGTTCAGACGTCGAAACATCATTTGATCGCTCTGCTCAAGCTACTGGCTCCGTAGCTGGTTGATAGTTTTATTCCCGCTGTGAAAGTGCCAAATAATCGGTCGGCGTATAAGCTTGAATGTTAAGTTTTTCCGCGACATCCTTCATTCCATGGTCCCAAGTTATCAGCTGGTAATTATTGATGTAGGCAATGACGATAAAGATGTGATCTCCGGCCTTTATGTATGGAATGTCTACATTTCCATAGCGGGAGATAAAGTTTTCGTCAATATGAATTAGTTCGACTGGATACTTCATTAACCCATCAATCTGAGGGTCTTCAAAAGCATGGTCTTTTCGCTCAACTCGTCTGAGGCTGCATAGAATTTCAAACCAGCCGTGTGCTGGCATAGTTATGAGCTTTCCTTTTCGCGCGAGATGCTCAAGGAGTTTTAGTGAATCCTCCCTAAATTCTGAGTCACTCTTAAATGCATTGATGAAAACACAGGAGTCAACTATTAGCTTTGTCATTCTATAACGCCTCTTAGATTGGCCTCTTCTGCCATCTCAAGCATCTCAAGTGTACCTTTAATTGATACGTCATAATCATAGGCAACCAAAATGCATCTCCCCATCTTCTTTTTTGGGGGAAGAGAGAGGCTCTTGATTTGCCGGGTCTCGCCCCGGCGGGCGAGTTACTTTCTCTTGCTCGTGCAAGAGAAAGTAACCAAAGAGAACACGCCCCACGCGCCAGAATCGGTTTGGTTGCTTCGGAAGCTCCGCCCGTCGCTTCGGCATTATCGGCTACGGGCACGCATTGATGCGGCATCCTTGCCTTATCAATGCTGCGCTGGCTGTCCCTGCCAGCGCACCCGGCCGCTAGCACCGAATCGCCGGCTGGCGCGAATGGGGGCCCAGGGTTCTAGCGGGGCATGTCGGCTTCGACCTTCACTCTGATGTTTTCCTTTGTCATCCCTGCGTAGGCGGGGATCCAGTTTCTTTGCTTGGTTTGAAGTCGCTGGGTTCCCGCTTTCGCGGGAATGACAGGTTCATTTTTCCTTTCTTGC